>DUFA01000099.1 GCA_011191975.1 Dehalococcoidia bacterium | reverse complement strand
TCTTACCGCTACTCACAACCTGAAAAGCGTATCCTTTCCCTCTATAAGCACCGGTGTGTACGGTTATCCGGTAGAAAAAGCAGCTTTCGTTGCTTTCTCGGCGGTCAAGGAATTCCTGAAAAACGGAGAGACTTCGATAAAAGAGGTAGTCTTCGTGCTATTTGATTCAAATACCTATTCCGCCTACGCCCAACAACTTGAAAAGTAAACGATACACCTTTCCTATTTATACAAGGAGGTAATTGATTGCACTACGAAGAATTAATAAAAGAACATGCTCCGAAATGGCCATATGCGGTGGATTATCAAAAAGAACATGAAATAAGTTGTGATGTACTGATCCTCGGTGGAGGAATAGCCGGCTGCTGGGCGGCGATCAGCGCTGCAAAAAAAGGAGCGAAGGTAGTCCTGGTCGACAAAGGAGCAACCAAGACCAGTGGAGCAGGAGGAGCAGGGGTCGATCACTGGCATGCCGCTGTGACAAATCCTGCCTGTACCATAGATCCCCTGGAGTTTTCGAAGGTAACCATCGACAACTATGGAGGTTGGCGATGCGGAATCAGCCAGCATATTACATCGATGGAAAGCTATGACTGTCTCCTTGAACTCGAAAATATGGGGATGAAAATAAGAGATTCGGAAGACGAGTTTAAAGGAGCTGATTTTCGTGATGAAGAGTCCAAGCTTATGTTTGCCTACGACTACACGGCTAAATACTGTGTGAGAGTCTGGGGAGCCCACGTAAAGCATTTTCTCTATAATGAGTGTTTACGGCTGGGTGTAAAAATATATGACCGTGTAATGGTCACCAGCCTATTGAACAAGGGTGGAAAGATAGGAGCTCAGGTTGTCGGGGCAACGGGCGTGAGTGTGCGTACCGGAGAATTCTATATTTTCAAAGCGCGGGCGAGTATCTTGAGCATGTTCCTCCCCCAGCGACAGTTTATTTTTTCAACAGAATTGAAAGGACTTGCTACCACTCATCGACCTTCTACCGCATCGGGTGACGGTCATGCCATGGCCTGGAGAGCCGGAGTTGAATTTGCTCAGGTAGAACATTCCGGTCGCGGTGGCGGATTGCCCTACGGATACCCGCAATACGGAGTAGGTAATGCCCATAATACCTGGTTTGCCTGTACCATGGTCGATGCCAACGGCAAGGAGATTCCCTGGGTAGATCGTAATGGCAGGATACTTACCAGCGTTGCTCAACGATACAGGCCGGCACCGGGGCAGAAATATTTCCTTGATATGGGCTGGCAACACGAGTATCGTAGTCCAATGCTTATACCTGACTGGCGAGAACGCGTCAGGAAAGGAGAATTTACCCTGCCGATATACGCTGACCTGGCTTCCATGCCGGAACACGAACGCCGGATTATCTGGGGAATGATGATTGCCCAGGAAGGCAGGACATTGATACCGATATACCATACTTATTCACAGGCTGGATTCGATCCGGAGAAAGACCTTCTCCAGTCATATGATGGTGGCTGGGGAGGACTGGGACCGCCACAGTGGAGGACATATTCCAGCGGGACATCATCCGGCGGAGGTCCGGTTGTCGACTGGGATCTGAAGACTACTCTAGACGGACTTTACGCTGCCGGAGGTCAGATCTTTGCTAACGGCGACCATGCCTATGCCGCGGCTACCGGTAGATATGCCGGCAGGAAAGCAGCCGAATTCGCACGTGGCACTGATGAAATGGGTGCCGACAGACGACAGATCGATGCCGAAAAAGCCCGGATCTACGCACCGGTATATAGGAACAACGGTATGGACTGGAAAGAGCTGAATGCAGGAATATGTAAGATACTACAGGATTATTGTGGAGAATTGAAAAATGAAGAATTACTCGCCATAGGATTGAAATGGCTGGATGAACTGGAAACAGGCGAAGCTGCCAGTACCAAGGCAAGGAATCCGCACGAAATGTATAGAGTTCTCGAAGTGTTTAACATTATAACAGTTGGCAGGATGATGTTCGAGGCCAGCCGGGCTCGTAAAGCAAGCAGTTCTCACCTTGATTTCACCCGAACCGACTACCCGGAAGTAAATCCTCCTGAGTGGAACAAGTGGGTAACGATTAAACTCGACGGAGGAGACGTGAGAGTCGGCGAGTTGGCTCTCGATTACTATGGTGACATGGAGAAAAACTATCAGGATCATTGTGGTCTTTGATGATAGGAGTGAAAAATGCCGGATGATGTAAGAATGTATCCAAACCTGGTAACGCCGAATAATCCAGTGGTATTCAATGAGGACGTATGTACGGGATGCAATACGTGTATTGATGTCTGCGTGATGGATATTCTTATGCCGAATCCTGAAAAAGGAAAAACCCCGATAGTATTGTATCCTGATGAATGCTGGTATGACGGAAGTTGTGTCAATGCATGCCCTTTATGGCAAAAAGGGGCGATCATTTTAAACCATCCGTTAAACCAGCGAGTGAGATGGAAAAGAAAAGATACCGGGGAGCATTTCCGACTGGGTATGCCTGATCCTCCCCCACCGGTTGATAAACCTCCTTCGGGTGGATGGGACGTAAAAGCCTAGAAAACTGCTATAATGAACATTGGTGGTACCTAATAGCGGACGCTCAAACGCTCGGTACAGGAGGATGCGACATGCGGTGGGACATTACTTCTCTTAAGTTCATGTACAATATGGAGCGATTTGCCACACAGATATATTTGACGCAGCGACGTGTTTTCGACCAGGAATGGATGTTAAGAAAACTTAATGCTGCCGCTGAGAATGAACAGGAGCACGTTAATGTCCTGAGGAAACGCATACTGGAACTCCAGGGAAATCGTTCTCACATCGGCTTCCTTTTCCAGACAGCTGCCAGGATACTTGGCTCGATAGCCGGTATTTTCGGTCAAGAATTCCTTTTGAAAGTCGATGTTTTCGTGGAGAAACGGGCGATTAAAGATTACGGAACTTTTTTAAATAGAGTTAAATTCGACGAAGATACAATAAAATTGATAAATCGTGTAATAGCCGATGAAGTATTTCATAAAGATAACTGGGAATCGTCGATTGAAGAATTGACAGGCCAAAAAGTATAACAGGCGGTCTATTTTCACCCCTTTGAATAACTCTGGTTTCCCACAACCAATTCATTAATATTATGTAAAGGATAGATATACATGTCTAAACAAAAAATTGTTATTATCGGGGCTGTAGCAGGAGGTGCAACCTGTGCGGCGCGGGCACGTCGACTTTCCGAGGAAGCAGAAATAGTATTAATTGATAGGGGTTCGTACGTTTCATTTGCTAATTGCGGACTGCCCTATTATATAGGCGAAGTGATACCTGAAGAAGAAAATCTCCTGATGGTCAAATCGGAGGACCTCAGAGATAAATTTAATATCGATGTGCGAGTTTTGAATGAAGCAGTTTCAATAGACAGGTTAAAAAAAGAGATCCTGATTAAAGACATCAGCACCAGGAAGGAATACATTGAGAGCTATGATTCGCTTGTCCTGGCAACAGGATCCCAACCGGTAAAACCACCCCTTCCGGGTATAGATATGAAGGGAATATTTACATTGAGAAGCATTCCGGACAGTAACGAAATCAAGAAATGGATTAAGGATAACAATGTACAAGAAGCGGTAGTAGTTGGTGGTGGTCTCATTGGACTGGAAATGACCGAGAACCTGGTCAAACTGGGAATTAATGTGTCTGTTATTGAAATGCTGCCGAACGTGATACCATTATTTGATCCGGAGATGGCTGTTCCGGTACATGAAAAACTACGAGAAAAAGGAGTTGACCTGTACCTGAATACCGCAGTAAAATCCTTTTCCCGGGAAAATGATAATTTACGGATAAATGTTACTACTGATCCTGATAAACAGCTTTCCTGCGATATGGTGATCTTATCCATTGGCAGCAGGCCGGAAAATAACCTGGCACAGGAGGCCGGCTTGGAAATCGGTGAACGGGGCGGTGTGAGGGTTAATGAGTATATGCAGACCAGTGACAGCAGCATATGGGCGGTGGGAGACCTGGTAGAATCCCGGGATGTAATTACCGGCAAATGGATGCTCAGCCTGCTTGCCAGCCCGGCAAACCGCCAGGCCAGAATAGCCGCAGACTCGATATTCGGACGAAACCGTGGATTTCGAGGAGTACAGTCTACAGCGGTATGTCGAATTTTCGATTTAGACATAGCTTCGACCGGTGCCAGTGAAAAATCGCTTAAACGTTACGCTGAGGGTGGAAACGTCATCCCATATGAAAAAGTCTATCTGCATCCGAGAAATCATGCCGAATATTATCCGGGTTCAAGCTTCATGGCATTCAAACTGATTTTTTCCAGTGAGGACGGGCGCATCTTAGGTGCCCAGGCTGTCGGCGAGGAAGGTGTTGATAAGAGAATTGACGTAATTGCCATGGCAATTCAATTGGGAGCGACGGTTTTTGATCTCGAGGAAGCAGAATTGAGTTATGCTCCTCAATTCGGTTCCGCCAAGGAAGTAGTGAACCTGGCTGGAATGGCGGCAGCGAATATCCTGAGAGGTGATATTCCGACTACACATTGGGATGTTGTTAAAGCAGCTGACAGACTCACACTGGATGTTCGAGAACCGAAAGATTTTGCCGATGGTCCTATCGAAGGTGCGATGAACATCCCACTGGCTAATTTACGAACATACATAAAAAATCTAGATAAAACGGCAAAAGTCCAGGTATATTGTACCCAGGGTAAGAACTCTTACTATGCAACACGTGTATTATTATTGAATGGTTTTGACTGCATTAACATATCCGGAGGATACAAGACATATCAAGCGTGGAGACAGCTTGGAGAGAATCAGACGACTTAAGACCGGGTTAATAGTTTAGTCCCTGACAAGAGATTGAGTCCATACGGGGATATATTTGCCTTTCTTTCGGCGAATCGCAGCGATGAATAATCCGACGAGAAGAAAGACGATCAAGGCCAACCCACCAAAAGTTATGACCGTCATTGTCAATTTCAGCCAGGCAGCTTCACTCCTGTTGGTAACGGTGATTACCTTGATAATCGAACCCATTACTGCAACCAGTATAGTTACAGCCAGGGTATATCGCATGGATATATCCCTCAGATACCGGGTAAGTAACGACCCGAAATATATCCCGGCTGACGATCCAAGTATCATTATGAAGGCTGCGAAAATAACTACATTTCCATCGATAGTATACCTTGCCGCGCCGAAAGCCGCTGGAAAGATAATCTGGAATAAGCTGGTACCGACGGCAATAAATGATGGAACTCCGAATACATAAACCAGCGAAGGTACTATGATAAATCCACCTCCAACACCAATAAATCCTGCCAGAACTCCGGCTGTCACTCCTATTACCAGAATTATCCATAAAGAAATGCGCACGTTAGCTCTCGGGAAATTCAAAATCGGAGGGATATTTACACGAGTTAATATGGAAACAACGAACGAAATTCTGGAACTATCACCTGTTTCATTATTTTCTCTAATCATTTTGTCCAGTATTGCTTTCGTACGAGTACTTTCCCAGAATATTGATCCTCCGACCATAATCAGTACACATATCGTCACGATCAGGACTGATGCTTCGGCTATCCCTGCATTTATTGCAGCACTCAAAGCCCTTATGCCCAGTTCGACTCCGAACATCATGAAAGCTATCATCACACATCCCAGCTTGAAATCTACATTACCGAGTCGTCTGTGTCGCAGGGTGCCTATGATCGAGTTCCCCATTACCCACAACATACCGGTTCCTACTGCGTACTGAGCAGGGAAACCGAGAATAATAAGAGCCGGTGTCATGATAAAACCACCACCTACTCCCACAAAACCGCTTATTACGCCGGATGCCAGGCTGAGAATACCCAGGAGTGCTATACTGATTTCAATATCGGGCATCATTGGCAGTTGAAGCATTACTCCGAATCCGCCTTATCTTTGGTATCGGTACTTTCCGGAGTCTGAGTTTCATGACTGATCAGATCAGTGATTTTCCCCAAAAGAAGTCCGAGTGCACTTGCCAGAAGCACCATGAGACCGATGTTATACGTCACTAAAATGTAGGATTTCCCTTCTCCAGCTATATCTAAAAGCCTGATATGCATTCCATTCGCATGCCAGTTAGTAACATGCCAGATTATCAGTATACAGATGACCGACAGGATTGAAATCCAGATAACAGACTTCCTTCTAAGACTAATCTTTCTACCCCTTCATCCCAGGATCAAGAATTTCTTAGAAAAAATCCTGGAGAATAAATAGTTACAATAGGATCTCACAATCAGGATCGTTCTTTTTTACCCAGGTATATGCCGTTTTAATCAAATCCTTTCCATAGTCGCAGTTCAACTTGATGGAAAAGCTCGAGTTGTCTCCAATAAATATAATGGGATGGATCCTGCAGACAACAGGTCGAACGCTGTGGACTCCGCAGCTGTTCTGTTCGTGGTCATAAAAAGGACAGGGTAATGGTAACCAGCGTGTCGAAGAAAGTCCTGTCCAGCCGAATGGATGAGGCACGAATTTACCGGGCACGGTTTTTTGCTCAATGATACCATACGGTACCTGGAGGAAACGAGCTATCTCTGTCAGTTCTTCTTTGAATACCTCTATTCCTGGACTTGCCGGATTCAGAGGATTCGGTTGACAGCATTTTCCGCATCGGCGACATTCGGATGTGGATACCAGTTCGAACATGACATCCGGAGTACATGGTAAGGATACAGTGAGAGAGATATCATCATTACCTAGCGCTTCTAGTAGTGTATCCATGTCGTGTTCGTTCAGAGTGAGGATATTCTTTCCTTCAAGATGAGAAACTCCGTATTTCTCAAGATCAAGCTTAAATATTTCTTCCGATTCGTAATCACGAGTTGTCATAGTAACATTCTAACACGTTTAATTATCTCAGCACATATGATGTCCGTTTGATTAGATACTTTCATCATGAAAAAGACCGCTTGAGTCAGCGGTCTTTTTCACAAGGTTACCATGAGCTTGAGTACGGAGAATGCTTCTCTCAGCTCTTCAGGATATCGAGAATATCAAGCTCCTGTCTGAGAGTATTATCTCCGATACTGTCAATCTCTTCATCAAAATATCTATAGAATAACCCGAACAGTTTCCTGTAGGGTTCGGCTACGGTGAGTGGAAGAGACTGCCGTTCCCATTGATTAAGTCGCGGTGGAATGCGTATTCCCGTTTCCTCGTCTATCCTTGGCTCCCACGGATGACTATAATACGTGTGTTCTCTCTCATCTATCATCCAGTTTTTAAGAAGGTTGGCATACCTGGAAAGAAGTATACCCTTCCTGATTCCCTTGTTTTCAAAAAAGTCTGTTTCTACATTATCCAGTTCTACAGTGACTTTGTTCTGATGTTCTTTCCCATTCCGGTCTTCGTAACTGGCTACTAATGAAAGACTGTCACTGTTACCTGTCTTCTCGAGTTTAAGTAGAATTATTCCTCCCCTGGTTTCTTCGTTTCTCCTTTTTGAAGGAAACAAGGTATTAACTTTCATCAACTCTCCTGTTTTTTCATTCGCTTCGGGACTGCCATACACTTCCTCGATTTTCCAGTCATCAGACTCAAGAGTTAATTGAAGATCGAACACGAGCGGAGTTACCATGTATTCGAACTCATCATCCATGCGTTCACGGAATTGTTCTGCCGAGTGAACCGAATAGTAATTGGCTCCTCTTATTTTAGTGATGTATTCGACCAGTTCAGTATTGAAATCCAGCCCTATACCGATAAAAGTGGTGTGAATCCTGTTATCGGCATTATCTTCGGTCATTCCGAGTAAACCACTGCTGGAGATCTCTCCAATATTCGGCATCGCATCGGTCAGGAATATTATGCGGTTTTCGTATTCATCAGGATTTTCTTCAATCAGTTCATTAAACAACTCGGTCGCCATTTCCATTCCCGCCGATAGATGAGTTCCTCCATGAGCGGTAAGTTCCAGGATATGGTCCTTAATCGCATCCATATCGGTGATTTCAACCGGATTCAGGGGTTTAGCGAGCCTGGCGGTATTATTGAATAACACCATACCGAATAGATCATCGCCATTAAGGTGATCCAGGAGAGCGACTATCGATTCTGTGGCTATCTCAATTTTCGCTTTATTTACTTCTTCAGCTGGAATCTGTTGCCTATTGCCAAAGTTGTCGTAGTAGTACATGTCGAAAGGACTCTTCATCGAACCGGATATATCCAGCACAATTACCAGGTTTAGCTTCTTTCTCTTGAGATCACTCTCTTTCATTCCAGAGTGAAGGCCTACCGAAAGGTAATATTCCGGTTCGCCTGAGAAAGGATCACCGGTCAAAGCGTAGCTATAGGCAGGACAGAATAACTCATTGCATTTTACACTTTCCCCGGTATCGAAGTAGTAATCGTAAAACAGGCCTTCATAGGTAATATCTGTGGGAAGAGGAAGGTAATCATACTGTATGTTCTCACGGAAATTCATAATATCTTTCGCTCCGCCTACGGAAAATCCAATAGTCGATGATGAAGAATCTGGAATTGCAGTATTAATCTCAGGTTTTGTCGGCTGAACTACTATTGGAGCGGCAGATTCGGTTGCAGTAATGCGTGATTGAGATTGACCTACCTTGATATTCTCTGTTGTGGTGATAATTTCTTCTTCGTTCCAGTCATCGATTTTTCCCCCGGATTGTTGCCCGGAGCTGCATCCGTTTGAGAATACTATCAGGGTACATAATAGGAAAATGAGTACAGGATAAATGCACATATATTTTTTAATACTCTTTTTCATTTCCGTTACCTCCCCTCATCAATTCTGGTATATATTCTACGGTGAAGCATATTTGGCAGTCTTGTTTATATAAACGAATTATCACGACAAAGGTTAGCAAGTTAGCTGATTTTTAAAAGTTCGATAAAAAATAGAAATATATAGAAACTATTGACTTTAATATTTACTTGTATTAATATATCGAGTAACGATATATCGACATACAATATATTATTTAAGATGGCAAAAAACAGCCTGAAAAAGTATTTACCACTGAGTGAAGCGACGTATTATATTATGCTGGCTTTAGTAAATCCGTTGCATGGATACGGCGTGATGCATGAAGTAGAAAAACTGAGTGATGGCACGGTAAAGTTAGGTCCCGGAACTCTTTACGGTGTCTTCAACACACTGGAAAAAGAGGCTCTAATATCCAAGGTAAAGGAAGAAGACAGAAGGAAATATTATGCTTTAACTGACAAAGGCAAAGAGGTACTCAGGGAGCAAATTGCGAGATTGAAGATTATGGCCGATAGGGGCAGAACTGCCTATGAAGATCTCGTAACGAAACGAACCGAATGCTAGGTGGAGCTAAGTCTATGAGTGATAATCAGATAACTAGATTTAAGTGGTTCTGGGTCTGGCAGGATGATGCAGAAGAGCAATGGCTTGAGAAAATGTCACGGCAGGGTTATCATCTTACCTCGGTTAGTTTACCATGTATGTACACGTTCACCCGGTCTGAACCGGTAAATTACGCTTATCGACTCGATTACAGGAGTTTTTCAAAGAAAGACAAGCAGGAATACCTCCAGATATTCAGAGATGCCGGCTGGGAGTACCTTGGCGATTTGTCTTTGTGGCAGTACTTCCGCAAGCAGGTAAAGGAAGGTGAAGTAAACGAGATATTTTCCGATAATGCGTCAAAGATAGCCAAGTACAGACGAACTCTGGGTTATCTGGGATTTTTTTGGGCAGTGCTACTGTTCATAGTACTTGAAAGGATTACCATCCTACCAGAATCACTACCGTGGTGGGGAAATGTCCATGTCTTTATCGCAGCAGTACTCGTAGTAATGTCTTACGCCATTCTCAGAATTGTCCTGCGGATCAGACAACTAAGGATCTGAAGTCAATTGGACAGGAAGCATTATTCTCTGTACCAGTTATTCCACTTCGATACTGTCCAGGTATAATTCGCTGCCCGATATAATCTCGACTTTTTTTTCGTTGCACACTGGGCAGTTCAGTGTTCTGTTCTTAAACGCAAAGACATTCCCGCAGTTTTTACACCGTAATTCTGCCGGAAC
>DUFA01000098.1 GCA_011191975.1 Dehalococcoidia bacterium | reverse complement strand
GGTTTGGTGGTTGCGTACATACGGGCAGCCGATTGAATATCTTCAGGTCGGAGCCAGGTGATTTCAGCCACCCGTTCTGGCGTATAACTCTGTATCCTGCCTCTCAAATCATTAAAACCAATCGTCCACTCTTTTACAAAGTCCGTGTCATAGAGTTTTTCACTGATTATCACATTGAGCATACCCAGCGCCAGAGCATCATCAGTACCAGGACGAATCTGGAGCCAGTGGTCAGCCTTAGCGGCAAGGCTGGTCTTTCTGGGGTCAATTACTATTGATTTTGTACCTGGTCTTCTCAGTGTCCGGTTAAGTAAATACCCGCACATGCCATCAGAGGCACCTGTTTCCGCAATATTACACCCCCAGATTATGACGCACTTAGGGAAAACGCCTCCAAAACCGTAGTAGTCGCAGATTGGTAAAGTACCACATGTCATTGCCGAGGATTCCAACCTGGGAAAATAGCAGATGTGATCGCCGCCGAACCGGTTTGGAGTACCCAGGGCCCGAAAAAACCGCTGGGTCATAACTATGTAAGGTCGACCTGTTCCATGAGTGGCACCAATTGACTGAGCACCGAATTCACGCTTAATCCTGAGAAACTCAGTAGCTATTGTATCTAACGCTTCATCCCAGTCTATCCTTTGCCACTTGTTCTCGCCTCTTTTTCCGATCCTTTTAAGAGGAAACTTAAGACGATCAGGATGATACAGAAGCTCTGGTGATGCTTTCCCCTTGGCACATATGTACCCCATAGATGTTGGGCAATCCGGATCCCCAGTTACTTTAACTACTTTTCCATCTTTTATATGTACCAGGACACCACATACTCCATGGCACATACGACAGGTAGATTTAACTACAGTTTCACCCTTCATATTGATAGTTACTCCTCGTTTCGCATCACTGAATGAACATTATGACAATAGACATTATAATTATTATAAATGCCTAAAAGCTAATGTTGGAATCAAACGGTATTCGATGCCTGAAGGTATTCTACCCACAAAGCGCCCGAAGATGTTACAATTCAAACCATGAATCAATAACCAACAGCTAAGGAGGTCATACGATGGAAGTGGAAAAATCAAGAGAAGAAATATTAATCGATGACGGAGAATTAAGAGAAGAGATCCAGAAGAAACACGGCAAATCGGTAGAGGAGCTTTATCAGGAGAGGGAAAAGAGACTCTATGATGCCATTACTCTCAAGGTTCCGGACAGAGTCCCTGTTCTCTTTTGCGGAACCTACCCGGCGTGCAAATACGCTGGCATACCTTTCTCAAGTGTCTATTATGACGCACCAGCCTGGAAAAACGCTCTCAAAAGAATGCTGGTTGATTTTGCACCAGATGGATGGGGAAATATAAACTCCGGACCAGGTACAGCTCTTGATATCCTTGATTCAAATTATGAATGGCATCCCGGGGGTAAACTTCCCCCTGATCTTCCCCACCAGATAAACGAGCAGGAGTACATGAAAGAAGACGAATATGACCTCTTTCTCCTTGATCCGTCCGATTACATCATCCGCTACTGGATGCCGCGTGTGTATAACTCGATGAAGCCCCTGACCAAACTCCCGCCCCTGAGAGACCTGGGAACAAACGCGACAGTTTTCGCTACCTTTTTCGATTCACCGGAATTCGAGCAGTTTGCCAGAGTGATGAAACAAGCGGGACAGGAAAAAAAGAAATGGGACAAAGCCGTGGGCGATTTAGAACAGGAAATGGCATCCATCGGGTTTCCTCCGGACCCGTTCTGGAAGATGGGAGGGGGTGTCATGCCTCCTTTCTCCGGTTTTTCCAATAGCTTTCGTGGCTTCAGAGGCGTTGGTATCGACATGTTCCGAAGACCGGACAAGCTGAAAGCAGCGCTTGAGAAGTTTCTGGAATTCCGGATTTTCCAGGCGAAACCGGCAGTCCACGAGGATGATAAGCCGGCAGTAGGTGGAGCAGGAGAATCGCACAGGGTGTCCGACGAATTTTTATCGGTAAAGCAGTTTGAGGAGTTTGTCTGGCCTAACTGGAAACGGGCTATTGAAACAACGTTTGAACTCGGATATGATGTCATCCGCATGTTTTTTGAAGGAAGGAGGGACAACCAGCTGGAGTATTTCACCGATTTTCCCAAAGGTACGTTCTATATCCGTATCCAGGAATCGGACATGGTTCGAGCCAAGGAAATCCTCGGACACTGTGCCTGTTTGTGTGGTAATGTTCCGGTTACCTTACTTAGCACCGGTTCACCTTCAGAAGTAGAAGAATATTGTAAGAAACTGATACAGACCTGTGGTAAGAACGGAGGCTTAATCATAACTTCTTCAACGACCGGCTACGGGGAAATTAAACCGGAAAATGTGAAAGCGATGATAGATTCGGCTGAAAAATATGGTCGATATTAGATGAGCCCTTAGCGTCTTGATAATGCCTTAAAACGGAATCAGGTCATTATAGGCATTACTGGAATAATATCGTGGATCTTAAAAATCAAGACGGTATTGTATCCGGTTGAGTCAGGTTATTAAGATTTATAGGGTGTTTTTGAAAAATGAAATGGCTAGTTGATAAATTTCTAATCTGGTAGCTGAAGACAGGACGGTACAGATGGTCTAAAATGCGAAGAAAATTATTTGAAAGGAAATATCTAAGAACTGAGTTACCATTGTTAACGTTATTCGATGAAATCGATGCGTACTTAAAAACAAATAATCTGGATGATTGATGGTCCGTCACATTTATTCGATAGTTTCGGCTATCCACATGCATTCTGGACTAAAAAGAAAAACGATTGTGTATGACTTTTATATTTCTAGATTGATATTCGGATAATCACTTCTTAACCGCTTTTCCAGCGGAATAGTGATATCCGGCTCTCCCGTAATACTGAAATGGATCTTTTTACCCTCAAGAGTATCGAGGCATGGAGCCAGAGGGTATGTTTGAACAGGAAGCTCCGTGCCCTGGGGATTCAAACACCTGTATGTCTTTTCCTTTTCTGCTATTTTTTACCTCTCCTAATTGTTTCACTCCATAGAAAATTATATTTTTATTAAACTTTCTATCCTGTTTATTATGTTTGACGTCAGAAAAACGTAATTACAATACTCTGGGCATAAACAGAAATGAATCGTATTTGCCACCGGTATGGATGATGTGATGTCCTTTGTTACGAGTGACCGGACCAGGCAGATTCATACCACCGGGTGGGCCCTGCCTGAACCGACTCAATATGTTGTATCCGGCTACGGTAAGTTGGAGTTTTTCACCTTTATGCCAGCGCATTCCCATGGGACGGATTTCAATATCTATCGGAACCGGTTGACCGAGTGTCAGCAATTCCTCCTCATTATGAGGATGATACGGAAACCAGGGAGTCGATCGAGAAGTATCCAGTTTCCGGTGAGATGCCCGTAATCGTCCATCCGGGCCGATGAAACCATATCCTCCTGGTACAGGTTTATCATTCGAATCAAGCTTTTGCAGCAGCACGAATATATCGGCATCATCAGCTTCGTCTGCTTCAATCCAAAGATGCAGCCTGACATAGCCGGCAAACTCACAATCCTCCTTAAATTCGAAAGTAAAAATCACCTCATCTTGACTATCATCGGCTATATACCGTGCTACTGACTCTTTCGCGACCGTACTTAGAGAAAGGGAACTTGTTGACGCATCCAGATAATACTTTTCATACTTCGTTCGGGCTAACGGCCATTCATTTTCGGGTCGGTTGACCTGGTCGTTACTCCCGGGATCAAGGATCGAAAGACGTATTTTCGGAGTTTTTTCCCAGTTATTAACCTCATCTTTCAGGAAATGGTCGAAGAAACGCCTGAGATCATCCGTATACTCGTAATAGTCAGGCCATTCACCGGTGTTATGTACCCGTAACCATTTTTCCCTGGAGGAGATACGCCGGAATGCCTCTATAGTCTGGTGGCCTCCCCAGCTTGCTACAATATAAGCAGGAACGGTGATTTTCTCGAGCTCAGGAGCTTTATCCTTCCAGTATCCATTCATTAAAGGATATTTTTCAGCCATGGCTGCCATGTCTTCTATTCGATTTAAGCCTATCTGGGTGCTTGTGTTGAAATCGTTGAATCCCGTGTCACGAATTCCTCCCCGAAGAACATCACAGCGATACAGATCGATATGACCTTCCCACGGTGCGATTGCAGCCAGATGAGGTGGATTGATGACTCCTGCATACCACTGAATGATGCCCAGCCAGGAATTTCCGGACATGGCAACTTTACCGCTGCACCATTCCTGTACAGCAGTCCATTCGATAAAATCAAAACAATCTTCGGCAGACTGCCTACCCCACATGTAGATATCTCCTTCGGAGAAAAACGAGCCACGGGCATCCACATTGATAATCGTATAGCCGTGATTGCACCAGTAGGCAGGATCGGGGCCTTCGAATTTCTGAAGACCGGAAACTGCGGAGGGATCCACACCGGGAGGTGCCAGCTGAGGTACAGTTTTACCATAAGGACTCCAGCTTAAGATTGCTGGTACTTTTTTATTATCGGAAGGAAGGAAAATGTCAGCATATATAGTTGTGCCGTCACGCATTTTCACCGCGACATCTCGATGCCATACGATATCACATGGTAATGCTATACCATCCTCGATGAAAGTAGTCCCTTTTTTCAGCGTGGTCGATCCAGGTTTGAATTCTATGTCCGATGAGGTTTGCAGTTCGATACCCCGGTTTTCCGTATTGAGCGGCTGGGTTTTACGAAAAGCGACTTCTATGCGTTCATTCCCGAACTGAATCATTTCATATGAAATTTCTCTGGTCATCTGTCATTCACTGTTCTTATGTATTCTAGGGCACTTCTTGCCGCGATTCGACCGGTGCTTAACGCAAACCCCATGGCGTTACCGGGTAATATGTTGGGATAAATATCTTTATACAGGTTACAGACCATATCCCCTCCGGCAGCATAAAGTCCGGGAATCACCGAGAAACCACTGGTGAGGACCTCAGTCTTATAGTTAACTTTTACACCCTCCGGTGTCCCTGTACTTCCCATACTCCGGCTGGCATAGAATCGCGGGCGTTTTACCGGTCTGAGATATCGTGCCTTTTTGTTAAAGAGAGTATCTCGACCAGTTTCGCAGTACCTGTTATATTCTTCAACCGTCTTTTTTAGACCTTCCTTATCGATACCAGTCTCTTCTGCCAGTTCATCAATCGAGTTTGCTACAATCACCATTCCGGAGCCTTTTTCAAGTATGCTGGCAATTTCAGCTTCAAAACCCTCCCGGTTTATCGTTGTCGTCGGATTTCCTGCCTGAGCAATACCAAATCCTCCGGGAAATTCCAGTCCATTTTCTATGAAATAATCTTTGGTATCTTCATCGTAGATACGGAAAGCACAACGGTCTTTTTGAATTGCGACGGCATTTCCGCCAAAAGGAGTGATAATCGCCACTTCCTCGTTCATAAACCGTTCTCCGAACAGGTTGACCATCAAATGCGGGTACATGAACGAGCCGGTGACAGGACTGGTCAGGTTAGCTGCTGAAGCCCTGTGTTCACCGCCGAATGGTGGCGGCATGGTGCCTTCGGTAGTTTCCGCCCCGACCTCTTTCGCCATCCTGATCCCTTCTCCAACCAGGCCCGGAATCCCAAAAGGGGCACGGTGATGACCGCCAAAGCCGCCGGTTGCCAGAATGACTGCCTTGCAGTTGACCCGAACAATTTCTCCTTCACTGTCTTCGGCTTCTACCCCGGTAATCAGACCGTCTTCCTTGATCAGCTTTTTTGCCGGTGTCTTTAATAGTATTTGAACGCTGAGAACTCTGGCTTTTTCTTCGAGTTTACGCATCATGACAGCAGCGCCACCCAGACCCGGTTGGGGAGGATCCGGTTTAACGATATGTGCCGTATAGTATCCACCCGGACCATGAGAAGTTAGATCGATAAATTCCACTCCCATGTCTTCAAACCATTCCATGGTCTCCGTAGACATGTCTATCAGTGTTTTTATTAAACGGGCATCAACCGACCACTGCATAAAATCCATATATACCCGGAACGCTTCTTCTTTGGTAAGCGAGTATTGTTTGATTCGCTGGAGTTTACTTTCGACACAGAATAACTGGTTTGCTCTAAGAGCCGTACCCCCGGTGTGATTCGTTTTTTCAAGAGCGATAACACTCGCACCGCCTTCAGCAGCCGTGACCGCAGCTGCCAGTCCGGCTGTCCCGGCAGAGAGAACCGCTATGTCCGATTGATACTGTTTCATTTCGATCCTCCTTTTTTCTCAGGTTTCAGATACTTGCCCCAGGCGTTATACTGTTTTATTTTCTCCTGAGTTTCCGGCATCTCAAGTTGAGGTCCTTCTTCGGTACGGTGTCTCATAATCCACTCCATGTGGTGTTTCTGTTTGGGAGCGGAGAAACGTGGTTCTTGTATATCTTCTCGATTCCAGGTTACCTTGTATTTTCCTCCCGTATACGAAACCTTGCCGTGAACCTGGCAGGTGGGGCACATTATATCGGGAAGTCCTTTCTCAAGATAGAAAACGTTGCAATGGCAGACCGGACACGAGATCGGAGAATCATCTCCCACATATTTCACTTCCTCGAAAGGTAATGTCATTGCCTTGACAAGGTTATGTCCGAGTTGCCGGCTTCTCTCTACTGCCCACTCATTATCTGGTGTCAGGGCGGCACCTCTATCAGCACAATGGTCTATCTGGACCTGGTCAACGAGAGTTGAAAAGTGCTGTATTAACAGATGGATGGTAGGGAGTCCAAGACTTGTCCAGCCGTCATACCCCGAACCGCCAACCGATATGGCAGCAGACAGTTTTCTCCGTTCATGTACAATCGGATTTCGCATGAAAAAGTGGTTGATTTTCTCACTCGCACAGATCAATGAACCCGGCGCCCTGAGATGATATACCGGAGCAGCGATGATCAGGGCAGACTCGCCAAGCATGATATTTTCGAAAAGCCAGTCAGTATCATCGTGCGGACATGTCTGGTTATTGAAACAGGCCCCGCAACTCGTGCACGGCAGGATCTTCATGTCCATAGACCGGATAATTTCCGTTTTTATACCATCTTCTTCAGCAGCCATTAATGCTGCTTTTAAAAATGCTTCACAATTACTATTTTTTCTTCCGAAAGAAAGTCCTATAATCTTACCCATTTCATTCCTCCTTACTCTCTAATTGTGCATGTCACAGGAACGCTATTTTACAACATTTACATCATACTGTTTAAGGCAGTTCCACACCCTGCGCAATAAGTCGCTTTTGCAGACCTTTAATATCAATTTCCCGTGGTTGTACCTTGCTCTGGACAGCAAGAGCAGCAGCTGTTCCGGCAGCCTGTCCCATCTGGATGCAGTGAGATATAACGTTGAACATCGAATTGGCAGCCTGATCAGACGAGAAACATCGCCCTGCAGCAAGAAGACCATCCAGTTTTACTGGAACCAGACAGCGGTAAGGCATTTCTACATTCTCGGGCGGTCTGTCTGCAGGCCAGCTGAGAGGTACACCTCGCGGAAAAATCAATACTGTGTCATCGAATTTTTTACCTGTCTTTGCTTCCTCACCTGTTAGTACGTGTGCACCGATAAGGCGGCGGCTGCCCCGCGTACCGATCTGCGAAGCACTGTCGTATAAATAGCTGTTCTCAAAACCGGGAACGACCTTTTTATAAAAAGAATATAACGGTATCATTATTTTGCGAACATTCACCTCGACCCAGTTAAGGTCTTCTACTTTGAGACAGTTCTTACCACGTATAAAGTTATTAACCCAGAAGACATCCTGGCGCTGTCCGGGTATTGGCGCTATGTGAAATCCTGCCAGTTCAAAGCCTTCTTCCCGTAATTTTACCCACTCCTGGGGCTGCACCTTACGAAATTCGGCAAATTTGTCAAAATTGATTCCTCCAATACGAAACACCATAGCCATCTCAGACGTACGATATCCCTTATCCAGCGAAGCATCGAATTCGGCACCGGCGGAAGCATAGACATCACCATCCCCCGTGGCATCGATGATAACCTTACCCATGACGGCCTGACGTCCGGACTTACTTTCGAAGATAACGCCCTTTACCGTGTTGTTATCCACAACCGCTGCTGAACTCCAGGAATGAAGAAGCAGTCGTACTCCGGTTTCAAGGGTCATATCGTTCAGAATACATTTAAGTAACTCGGGATCGACCATTCTGGTATGTCCCCACTCCGGCTCGCTGGTCCTGGACAGGTCATGAACGCCATTGACCTTATTCAACCTGTCCATCCATTCCTGGCCCTGGCCTGCGGACGGATTAAACATCAGTACCAGACCACCTGTAGCCATACCTCCAAGGTGGCCGTATCTATCCATTAATATGGTGTCAGCACCTTCGCGGGCTGCCGCAATAGCTGCAGTAACACCTGCCGGACCGGCTCCTACCACCACGACATCGGCTTCGGTAAGAATATTCGTTTCCCGTGGACTTTCGTGAACCGTTTTTGCAGTAACCATTTGAGATTCCTCTCTTTCTCCTTATACTATCGTTATAGCCAATATTCTGTACCTTTAATTGGCTGGTGCCCGGCATCAACCTTGTATTCCCGTGAAAAGCAGGACTTCGTTTATACTGGCTATAAACCTTTGTAATCGGGCTTTCGCTTTTCCAGAAAAGCTGTCCGACCTTCGGCATAGTCCTTTGTACTCATAGTTTTCTTTGATAACTCGCTTTCCAGTTTAAGACCTTCGACAAGAGGAATATCATGACCCCGGTACACGGCTTCCTTAGCCGTCTGTATTGCCAGCGGAGCCGAATCACATAACTGAACCGCCAGTTCCATTGCTTCCTTCATGAGATCCTTCTGTGGCACAACTTTACTTACCAGGTTTAGATTCAAAGCTTCATTCGCATTTATGCGTTTTCCGGTCAATATCATTTCTACGGCTTTTCCGTAAGGTATTAATTTAGCCAATCTCTGGGTACCCCCCCAGCCTGGAATCAGTCCCAGGGTAACCTCGGGAAAACCAAATACTGCATTTTCGGATGCTATTCTGATATCACAGGCAAGAGCTATTTCAAGACCTCCTCCCAGAGCGTACCCGTTGACGGCAGCAATGAGAGGTTTCCATATCTCAAGACCGCGCACCAGCGTGTTTTCAGGACGCGCGCCAGGATTGCCGAGACCATCCGGCTGTGTTTCTTTTACATCCATTCCGGTACAGAACGCCTTTTCACCGGCACCGGTAATAATACACGCCCGTAGTTTCATGTCATCCCGGTAGCTTACCAAATGATCGCTTATTTCGATAAGGTTCTCAGCACTGAGCGCATTGAGGACTTCCGGACGATTAATGGTGATGATAGCTGTTCTGTCTTCTGTACGATACTCGATTGGCATTATTAGACTCCTCTTGATGGAGTACCAGAGATATTATTGTTTGTTAGGATAAGACTTGTTAATCCTGCAGTTCCTTGAGATTCCTGTACAGCTCAAGTGCATCCGGGTTCGCCAGTGCGTCGATATTCTGTACCGGTTTTCCATGTATTATATTTCTGACAGCCAGTTCGACCTTTTTCCCGTTTGCCGTATATGGAATATCGGCAACCGGTATAATCTTCGCAGGAATATGGCGTGGTGAAGCATTGTTCCTGATAACATTTCTTAATTTCAGAATAAGAGCTTCGTTAAACTCAACGCCTTCGTTCAGCTTGACAAACAAAATAATGCGAACATCATTATCCCATTCCTGTCCTATTACCAGGCTGTCCAGGACTTCCTCGACAGTTTCAACCTGACGGTATATTTCTGCTGTTCCGATTCGTACTCCTCCCGGTTTAAGAGTCGCATCAGAGCGACCGCTAATTATCAGACCTCCGTTGTTAGTAATTCTGGCATTGTCTCCGTGACGCCAAACATTTGGATATGTCTCGAAATAGGTGCTCCTGTATTTCTGATTATTCTCGTCATTCCAGAATTTTAGGGGCATCGAAGGAAAAGGTTTGGTACAGACTAGTTCACCCTCCTGTTCCGTAATAGATTTACCTTCCTCATCGAATACATGTACATCCATACCTAATCCGAGTCCCTGCATCTCTCCGGCATACACAGGACTGATGGGATTCCCGATGCCAAAACAGGCAATTGCCTCCGTGCCACCGGAAATATTGTTCAGGAACACATCCGGTTTAATGTGCCGGTAGACGAATTGATAGTTCTCAACAGAAAGCGGGGAGCCGGTCGTAATAATGGTCTTGAGACTATCCAGATTATAATTGCCGATCGGATTGACTCCAGTCTTCTCGACTGTAGATAAGTATCTCGGACTGGTACCCCAGATACTCGCATTTTCATCCTGTACGAGCTCGAAAAGAGCAGTATCATCCGGAAAGAAAGGCGAGCCGTCATAAAGAATTATCGAAGCTCCCTGGGTAAGTGAACTCACCAGCCAGTTCCACATAACCCACCCGCAGGTCGTAAAGTAGAAAATTATATCCTCGCGCTTCATATTGGTATTCAGCATTAGTTCCTTCAGGTGCTGCAGGAGGATGCCGCCTGCTCTATGAACAACACACTTTGGTTTGTCAGTAGTACCGGAAGAATAAACGATATAAATGGGATGATCGAAGGGAAGTTGTTCGAACTGGATTTCCGACTCTGCCTGAAGAGAAAGAAAGTCGGTAAAGAGAACCGAGTTCGGGATTTGACTGATATCGGGCGATGTATCTGTATAGGGAACGACAATAACTTTCTCAACTGAAGGGATTTCACCAAGAACCGAGGATATGCGTTCCAGAGAATCATAGACTTTGCCGTTATATAGGTAGGCGTTTGCGGTAAAAAGTATCTTCGGCTCTATCTGCTGAAAACGGTCAAGGATTCCCTTCATGCCGAAATCGGGTGAACAGGATGACCAGATTGCACCAAGACTTGTGGTGGCAAGCATCGATACCACCGTTTCTATCATATTCGGCATAAATCCGGCTATTCTGTCTCCGACTTTTACGCCTGATTGTCTCAACGCTTCAGCGAGATGAGCGACCTTGTCATAGAGTTGAGCATAAGTAAGTCTGACTGCTTCCTGTCCCTCACCCCTAAATGTAAGCGCTGTGCGGTCGTCACGATACCTGAGCAGGTTCTCGGCAAAGTTGAGCCTGGTGCCGGGAAACCACGTAACGTCAAGCATATCATCCAGATTGGAAACTACGCTTTCATAAGGTACTGATGCTCGGACCTCACTGAATTCCCACATTAAAGCCCAGAAATCAGCGATATTATTAACGGACCACTTCTGTAAATCACCATAAGTGTTCAGCTTCAGTCCACATCGTTCGTTCGTCAGATTGATAAACCTGGTTAAATTGGCTGTTTTAATCCGTTCTGTTGATGGTTCCCAGATAGGTTTATTCATGAAACATTCCTTTACCCACAGACATACTAATCCTTTACTCAAATACTTCCGAGCTTCAGTCTTTTGAGTTGATTTTTCCCGTCCTGATCTAATAACTGACGACGACAAGCATCGTTACC
>DUFA01000097.1 GCA_011191975.1 Dehalococcoidia bacterium | reverse complement strand
CCGGCAGATGTTCTTTCTTGGCTCCGGCCATCACGGCGTTTACAGCGACATGCTCTACGGTATATTCCCACGCTTCATGAGGAGGCGAGGGCTGCATTACTACGGGTATATCTTCTCTTAACTCTCCTCTTGAACCGGAGCCAAGTCGCTCTAACGAGCGTTCCCATGCTTCGTTGGGAGGAATCGGCTGCATCCTGCCGATTATTTCATCGGGTTTATGGCTCGTTCCTTTAAGCATCTCGATTACCCGTTCCTCGGTGGGAAGTATGATTGGGAGACCGTCGGTCCACCCGTTTTTAGAGAAGAGTTTTTCCAGATTTTCAGGAGTGTCTGGTTCCAGCAGTCTCGGCACCGATCTTTCAATTGTGCCTGTTTTCATTTCTTCTTCAGTTGTTGGTCTTGTAAGGGCATCGATTATTCCGGTTATAACGGGTCTGTTGTTTATCGGATCATCGCCTTCAAGGTATTTCCGATGTACCTCAATAGATCTATTGGCAAACGGGTGAGGAACAAAGGTAAATCTCAGTCCGGGGATTCCTTTTTTGTAGGCAAATTTTCTTGTCAGGTCTGGAAATGCCTGGGTAATTACTGGAGCGGTGGGTAATCCCATGCTTTCCAGTATCGAGCAAAAAATAATGACTGATGGCGAGCAGGTATCAAGCTGGCCGATTCCTATGATGACACCATTACCTTTTTCCCTTATCTCAGCCCACAGGTCCGGATCATTATTGAAGTATGTGCCTGTTTTTACCCTGAGTTCGAAACTGGTTTCAGGATATCTGCCTGAAAGTAACGTTTGCATCTCCTCCCAGAACTGGTGGGTTCTGGGGAAATTCATGTCTACGATATATATGGTTTTACCTTCTAGCGTTTCAAGACGGGAAGCCATAGGAACCATATGTATCGGTGGAGGGATTCCACGCGGGTTCATTACCGTGATTTTTTCGTTTGGCATGTTACTCTTATCCCTTCCTGATTATTCAACATTATTAAAGTCCATCCCGTAAATCTGGCATAGTTTAGCTACTTTTTGAGGATTTGTCTCCAAGAACACTCTTGCTTTTATTATCTTAAACTCTCCGTTTTCATCGGTTTTAAGGTTATAGAGAGTATTCATTTTTATCTCGAGAAGAACTTTACCGGTGGCTCTTTCTATAGCCTGTGCGGTAAGTAAAGCGCCGACTTCATTCTGTTTCTCATCAATGAAAAGGTGTTCTAAAGTCAATTTATCTTGAACGTGATTGTGGCTGAGACAGGTCTCGTACCACTGTTCACGGCTGGTCACCATATCATCGAAGGATAACTCAGGAGCATAAAATTTATCCATGACACTATGGGATTCTGCGATCTGTCCGTACTCGCTGTAAGCTTTGACATACTCGTTCATGAACCTGGTGATTTCATCATACCTTGATTCCATATACATCCCTCCGTATTTCAATTGACTAGATATCTGCTAACGAGGATGTGTGATGCGATATCGTATACGTCTATAACTTACGATATCATACGTTATCAAGGCATCAATTACAAGGTAGAGAAAGATAAGAAACCGGAAAAAGAAAAAGCCATTGGAGTATATTACCACAACGGCTCTTTGACCTGTCAGGTATCGAATACAGTGTTTCTACGGGAATGGAGGAAGCTCCACTTGCAGGCTCGCTTCATAAGCGATAGCTTTATTTCGCAGTTTGGTAATGATCTCTTTGAACTGATTTTTTTCTTCATCTGTCAAGACTGACATCATATCGTATAACGAATCTCCGATATTGGAACGAGCGTAAGCTTCTTTACCTTTTTCAGTTAAACTGACAATCCATGTATTTTTTCTTTCGCGGCTTTTTGTTCTCTTAACCAGCCCTTTATTTTCCATCCTTTTCAACAAAGCCGTTACCGAATGATGCTGTCGTAGCATGCTTTTTGAAATCGTGGCAGGTGTTGCTTTATCCCCGATAACATGGATGACATGTAATGCTCCGGCTTCAACCGCAGTGAGTCCCCGGTTACTCAGTTCGTTATCTCTTACCCGCAGCATTGTATCTCGTGTCTGGCACATTAATATCCAGATTGTGTGCTCCTTGTCGGTTAATGATGCATTATCCATTCAATTTATCTCCTGTCGTCAATGTGAATATACCACGTAGGTAACTGCCTGGTATTTTATCAGTATCAAATGGTTGGAGTCGAACTATGTTTTGCCCTTAATAATAACATTATTAGCTAGGACTAACAAAATCCCGAATAATTTCCTGATTTCAACTAGTTTATGATTTGTTAACGACTTGCTTCGAACGACTTGACAAACAAAAAGTGGATTCATATAATATCCGAAAATAATGTATAAGATATACATATAAGATATCGTATATCTTAACACATGACATTATCGTATGAGTAATAACATTTCGAGTATAGATAAATAGTAAATCAAATTGAAATTTTACTTAGCACACGTCGTGAAAGGAGATATGGAGATATATTGAATAAGCAGCTGACCCTGCCGGGAGAAACCAGGGCGCTGAGTGTTGGCAACTAACCTCAGCTTAATTAGCATCCATACTCCTCTCGTGTCCGGAGCCATGGGGGTATTCGGGGATAGCGGCGGGGTCAGCTTTCAAAATTGCTTACATTAGGAGCAAGTAAAAAGCGAAATTATGATATTACGAACAATCAGTTGAATATTTTACGTGCCGACCCTGCCGGAGGGAATCAGGATGCTGGGAGTTGCAGCTATTCTCAGCTTTCGACCAACCTACCCTTCCCATATTTAAACTCTGAAGATGCTTGGGCTTAGCGGTAGGGTCAGTACGTAAATAAGTACTTCAGTAATCAAGAAATTGAGACAGCAACAAAACGATTATACATTAAATATAGCTGGCCCTGCTGGGGGAGACCAGGGTGCTGAGTGCTGACAACTCACATCAGCTTAAATAACAACCCAGATCCCCTCCCGTGTCCGGAGCCCTGGGGGTAATCGGGCTAAGCAGCAGGGCTAGCTTTGTGAGGTGGTGCTTATGATATGAAAAAATTATCAACCTAATAAACGAACTTGTTTTGATAAAAGCGGGAGTTAGGAAGGACTATCTCGAATAAAAGGAGGTTCGAATATGAAATCAAAAATCTCCTGGATTTGTGTCAGCTGCTTAATGGTAGTTACTCTTGTTTTAACTTCATGTGAAACTGTTGAAGATACAGACGAGGGGAAAGTTATCACTGAAAATGAAGGGCAAATTATCGTTAGTGAAACCGGTACAGAAATCGTTGAAAAGGTAATCGAAGAAGAAGGATTACTTGATCCTGAGGTGCCTAAATACGGAGGTACGTTAACTACTATCATCGGTACCGATCCTTTAGGATTTGACTATGCCTACACCAGGCTGATGACATCCCTTACCCTGCAGAACGAGGAGTTGACGATGGGTGACTGGGCGAAAGGTCCTGCCGGCACAGGGGAGAACGACTGGTCGGCCGGTTTCGGTGGTAATATGCAGCAACTTACCGGTTGTCTGGCTGAGAGCTGGTCAACGCCCGATAACGAGACTATAAGCTACACGATTCGTAAAGGTGTCCACTGGTGGGATAAAACCCCGGCAAACGGTAGGGAATTTACCGCTGAGGATGCCGCCTGGAATATAGAGCGTAATTTCAGCGAAAAATCATCCTATCTCGCCGCTTCTTATACTGTGAAAGGCTGGAACCCTACTAATATTACAGTAAATGGTGACACCATTACCATGAAGGTTCTTCCGGAATCACAGGGGCTGATGTTAGCCGTTATCAGCGATTACCTGTGGCACATGTGCCCCGATGTAGTCGATGTCTATGGTGACGGCAAGGACTGGCATAATATTCTTGGTACCGGGCCCTATATGCTTGTTGACTATCTCACGAGCAGCATGCTCAGGTATGAGAGGAACCCGAACTACTGGCAGACCGATCCCATTAATACTGGCAATGAATTGCCTTATATGGACGGCTTAAAGCAGTTAATAATAAGTGATACTTCCACCCAGCAGGCTGCTTTCCGTACGGGCAAAGTTGACTGGCAAAGTGTAATCGACTGGGAGACGAAAGACCTTATGCTTAAGCAGAATCCGGAGTTATTGTTGAAGGTCAAAAAAGGGGAAGGTATTAATTTCCCCTGGGGTAAAATAAACACCGGCCTGCCTATTGCAGATATCAGGGTAAGACAGGCATTAAACATGGCGGTAAACCAGCAGGAAATGCTTGAAGATTACTATGGCGGCAATGCCGATTTACTCAACTGGCCGTATATGGATACGCCGGTATTCAGCAGTATATATACACCTCTTAACGAGCAACCCCAGATAGTCCAGGATATGTTCGGTTATGATCCGGAAAGGGCAAAAGCATTGCTGAAAGAAGCCGGTTATCCAAACGGCTTCAAGACAAAGATAGATTGCTCAACAAATAACGTCGACCTGCTGTCGATAGTCAGGGAATACCTGCTTGGTGTGGGGGTTGATATGGAAATCGCCGCACATGATTTCGGAGTATACTGGTCCTTGCGTTCCGCTGTCAGTTTCGACGAATATATATACTCCAATGACATGGCTTCGCTTGCGTTCAGGATGCTGTGCGTTGGTAGCACCAGCGTCTGGAACTATGCCGGATTCTCGCACGAGAAGACTGAAACAGCCTTGAACGAGATTTCCAGGAATATGGGTAAGGATGATGCGTATGTTGCGAAGATCCTGAAAGAGATTGGCCCCTTTGAGCTTGAACAGGCTCTGGCAATTTATCTACCGATTCCACATACCTTCACCTTGTGGTGGCCCTGGTTACAGAATTTCTATGGTTCCAACAGCGGCGGAGGTTACTTCACTCCGGACCAGTACGTCACCTATGTCTGGATTGACACGGATATGAAGAAAGCTATGGGATATTAGTTGGTATATATATTCGGGATATCTATAATATTATAGATACATCAGCTGCAATCTAGCCGGTTATTTAAAACTGCTAACAACCCGGTATGTATATATGTTGGTGAGGTGGTAGGGGGCTGGAGGGTTTTACCTCCAGCCCCCCAAGTATTGATTGAGAGAAGGAGCGTAGAGATGGATTTTTCCCTTACACCCGAGGAAGAGGCTTTCAAAAAGGAGGTCAATGACTGGCTGGACGAGAACATGAAAGACCTGCCCGACTGGTATGTCAGGAATGACGGTTCGGGG
>DUFA01000096.1 GCA_011191975.1 Dehalococcoidia bacterium | reverse complement strand
GCATTCGACGAACTTTTGCAGAGACGATACCGTTTATAACAGGTAGAAGATAACTTTTGGTGCTTGTTCTTCCTGTTTTTACGGTTTAAACGTCTTTCTATTGAGGCTAGAACACGCACGATAACACCCATAAATCATGACTGTACATATCCAGTCTTAATTTTTACACAAAATATTGACAAAATGCAAGTAATCGTGATAATAATTCTCATAAAGTGCCCGTTAGGAAGGTAATATAATGGCGAGATCTAAATTATCCATTGTTGCCGAGTTATTCGGGCTAAACGGTATGGATGGGAAACGCAATAAATCGAAGAAAACGACAAACAAATGGCTAAGAGAGCAAGCCAAATCGGAAACAGTAAAGAATATGGTTAAAGATATGGCAGGATCAAATCCCGTTATACAGGCCGCTATAGTCAGAGAAATCACCGGAATCCCTGTTAATCCGAAGGATTTTATCAATATAGATCCTATGAAAAGGGTGGAAGATGTTATTACCAGGCAGATGCTGTTTGAAATGAACCAGGATGAAGAACTGAAAGAGCAGATAAAGCTGGAAATGCTTCAGAAAGGGTATCGAGATAGTAATATCCGTAAACGTGAAGACTATAATGAGATGGGTGAGTTTTCCCGAATGATGCCAGGCCAGATGCCCGACTATGGTTTCGATCCATATAATCCCTTGTCGATATTCGACCAAACAAGAGACGTGTGAAGATATCGTGTTTAGAATCATTCACGCATATTCATAATGGCAAGTTATGGTTCGGGGTTTATCGTATCGAAGGTCATTTTATCGGAAACCAGGCCGAAGATTGAGTAGAAAAATAACTCATGAAGATAAACCAGGAGAATCAATACGGTGTGAAATCAGATCCATTTTATCGTTTATGGATTTTGTATTATCCCTTATGAGAAACCAATCTTATTCTTCCTGCTGACCTCCATCTGGGAGATTACCTTGTCCGCATCATCAATGCAGAGATCGACAACGTCTCTGGACGTACTGACCCGGGAGATTACCATACCGTAGGCGATTTCCTTTAACTGGGCAGGTGTATACTGGTTAGTCTTTTTAGCAATATACTCGATCAATTCTTCGGACATCGGTATGGTTTTTGCCTGGTTTCTTAGAATTTGGACTCTCTTATCATAATCAGGTCGTGAGAAGAGAAAAATCCTGTCAAATCGGGAGGGGCGCTCTCGCAGGGTTTTATCCAGCTTATCAATCGAGTTGGTAGTACCCACGGTAATTATGTTTTTACTCTCTGTTATTCCATCCATTACTGCCAGTAGTGTCAGGAGTGGTGGGGCTGAAGGAGTGAAAAGATCCCTTTCCATTCCTATCATATCGATGTCCTCGATTATGATTAGGGTTGGACTTAGATTATCAGCTATAGAGAATAGAGCGATGATCCACTTAGGATTTGCCATGCAGATTGAATCGGTAACAATGCAGGTCATACCATCAGCTTCCGACATTAGAGCTTTACAGACCAAAGTCTTTCCCGTGCCCGGATCACCACCTAAAATGATGCCTCTTTTTACGGGGATACCATACCGCTCCCATTGGTCGGTATTCGCTATGAAACCGGTGGTGTTTTGTCGGATCTGGTCCATCATCACCGGATCCAGAACTATTTCATCCCAGTCCTGGTACCCGGCTTTAATGAACGAAAGCTTTCCGTTGAAATCAAGTTTCTGCCCTCTATAGAAATTATTTTCTTTAACAAAGTTTTCAATTTCTTGAATGACTTCTTTTACCACGTCTGCGTTTTCTGTCCCGGCTGCTACCTGTACCACATCATATTGATACAAGCTTATTATGTATCGTACCGATTGCCTTTCAAGGAACATCCGCCCATCAATAAGTACGCTTTCACTCTTATCAGGAGCAACATCGACATCCAGGTAATACTGTTCGGATAATGTGTTTTCACGGGTAGAAATGATTTGCCAACCGTCTGTAGAAGTTACCTGTTTTACTGCCCACGCATATAGTTCGAAATAATAGGGTTCAGGTTTTGTCGCTTCAACGTACCATGGATCTTCTCTAAGAAATTCCGCGTTTTCCTCGTGCTGCTTTTTGAGGTGTTGCTGATAAAGTTCTCTGTATTCGTTAACGTCCTCGATAACATTGGTAATGTCGTCCTCTGAATTAAACGGATAATCCATGTACTCCTCCTTTATTAATTAATCTTATATTCCTTCATTCCAGGTAGACCTGCCCATATCACCACGAATGAACAGGTTATTATTATAATACACATTTAATGTTAAAATCTATAGTAGATTATAATATTAATAAATATATATTTAAAGTCAATTATTGTAATATTGTAGTTAACCCTGTAAAATAGTGGAAATTTCGGTGATATATCGCGTAAACCTTCGATGGAGGAATGACCATGTTAGAGTTGACAAGGGAAACCAGGGAAAAATTAAGGAGGTACCTGATTAATGCGGATCCATTCTTATGGGGCGTCCTCGACTCGAAAAACAAAAAAGGCAGGATTCAAGAACTGAAGTCAATGGGTTATCTGACACACTACCCCGAAAAATTTAATTATAACTACAGCAAGATAAACCAGGATCTGCTGGTTGAAGTTGGAGTTGAAGGAATACTTGAGAATATCATCATTCCGAAAGTGAGGGCTCTTTTTACTCCTGAAGTCCTTGAATATTTCCGCAGATGCTGGGAACAGGGTCAAACTCCACACGTAAAATACCTCAGGGAACAAGGATTATACAAGAGACGAATTGGTGAGAGAGAAATATACGAAGACAGTTTTCGTTACGAGCAGCCGTCGGGGTACAAAGACCCTCCCTTTATCTTTCTACAGATTCACAGCCAGCAGAATTTCGTGGAACGCTGGACCGTGTTTGGAGGACTGTGGTTTGAGGATATCGAGCCTTTGTTATAGTCTACGAAAAAGGGATGACTGATAGAGGTTGATGCTCTATCGATAACATAAGTTCAGGAATCATCAATCACAGTTAATAAAGGAAGTAAATGTGATGGACAGAATAAATGAACTGGCACAAAAGCTACTTTCACTTATGGGAGATCTTGATTTTAGCGGGGATGAAAGGGCACTTGATTCACCGGAAATAGCGCTGGAGGTTGGAGCACGGTATAACAGGGAGTATGAGAGGTTTGAAGCTATGGAGCAGGAGAGAAAGGAACGTATTCTCAACCTGATGTCCGAAATCTTCGCAATAATGGTTCAAATCCTGGCAATCCGTCAGTATGGTAACGATGGATCCACAGCAATAAGACAAGTATTGACAGACATTGCTGGTCAGGCTGAGGTTAAGGATAGATTCAACCGGCGAAGGAACACGGCTAAAAGGGCATTGGAAACTACAGATTTATCGGCTGAACAGATCAATCTTATTATGGCAGGAGTGATTGATGAGATACCGAGTCTATTAATAGATCGGTTTACCCAGTTATACACTCCTTATCAGCTTTTACCGTTAAACAATACCCAATCGATAGCATCAGTCCTCACTGATATGTTGAAGGAGACGGAACGTGCAGACGATAGAACAGATAATTGAATCCCGCAGGCAGTTGAATAAGAAACCTGGCGAACAGGAACTGAGACTGTTACCTTATAAAACAGCCTACATCTATGGGCGGTTATCGAGCCTGAAACAGGTCAGGGACAGCCATGAGTCGATCAGGGAAATCGCCAGGTTACTGGAGCTGGCTATTGCCGATGGATATAAGACATCTCTTTCCCCTGACGACATAGGTTTAGAGCTGGATAAGATCCGGGACAATCCTTCGGCGGTTAAACTCTGGGTAGATGGTGAGGTAACTAACGATGTCAGGGACCTGGGAATATCGGGGCAGTTGTCTTATGAAGACAGGCAGGGACTGGCGGACCTTCAGAGGAAAGTTGACGAAGGAAGTGTTGGCGCCGTTTACCTGACAGAAGGAGTCAGCCGTCTCTCACGGGATAAAGACCGCATCTTGCCCTACCAGCTACTCAAGCTGTTAAAAGAGCATCAGTGCCGTATAAGAACACTCGAAGGCGTCTGGAATCCGGCTATCGATCGTGATTTCGATTACCTGGCCGAGGAGTTTGAAGACGCCATCGGTGAGTTAAAGGTAATGAACCGGAGGATGTTCCGCCGGAAGAGGCAGAAAGCCGGTCGGGGAGAATATGTCGGTGAATCAATTGTTTCCGGGTATCTATTGCCGATAACCGGGCAGAAGCTGAATGGGGAGTATGAATACGGGAAGATTGTGCCTTATCAACCGCATGCTGATGTGGTAAACAGGATACTTGAAGAATTCGTCAAGCAGAACGGGAATTATCGTAAAACATTAATAGCCCTGGGTGATCTGACATTCCCTTTCTTTCCCGCAGAATTGCAGTACATGGAGAGATTAACCTCATTGCGTACCTGTAAAACAAGAACCACCGGGTATCGGATAACCTGGAGCTTGATAAAGGGATTGGCCAGGAATTTGAAACTCATTGGGATCTGGCAGTGGGGTGATACCGATCCAATCATCGGTAACCATGAGCCCATAGTGTCCGAGGAACTCTTTATGGAGGCTTATCGACTGGTATCCACTAAGGGTAAACCGAGGGGAAAAGCTGCCAGTTTCGAGCTGATGCAGTGGTCAGGATTACTTTATTGTGTGAACCATCCGGAACCTCGAAGGATCCAGGCCCTCAGCTCAAAAGGGCGCTATACCTGCAACTACGATTACTTTCAGGAAGCGAAGGAAACCTGCATGGATATCACCGGCAGATTCCTTGACGAACCCCTGTCCGATGCGGTACTCCGGCAGCTTGATCTTACAGCATTTACCGAGGAGATACTGCTGCGTCTCGAATCAGAAAGCAACAGTAGAAGTATTGAAGAAACACAGTCCAGGCAGCTGACCAGGCGACTTGAAGGAGATAAAAAGAAATGGCAGGCATTACTGCCTTCGTGTGTCGATGAAAATACCGGTGAGGTAAATCATGAGCGTGAAGATTATTACTGGAATCAGATACATGAAATTGATAAACAACTGGAAGAAATCAGGTCTAGACCTGCACAATCTGATACGAAACCGGTTGACTACTCCGAGGTGAGGGGTTTCCTGCAAGGTATCTCGAGTAACTGGCAATCCTATTCCCCCGGTTTAAAGAACCGGTTTCTGAGACTGTTGATAGATAAAGTAGAGATAAGTGGTGACAACGTGATAGAAGCCGTTATCTTCTGGAAGAATGGATTCCGGCAGAAGGTAACGATATACAGACCGCCCTCAAACAGTAAGCTTGAGAGGCGTTGGACCCAAGAAGAAGATGATTTACTCAGGTTACTCTATAAAACGTCCTCTGATGAGACTTTGAGAGTAGCACTTCCGGGGAGGACAATGAAAGCCATAACCTTAAGGGGTAATCGCATGAATCTAAGAAGGAGTCATCGCGCTAACAAGTGGAGACGCTGGAGTAGAGAAGATGACAATACGCTTATTCAGTATTTTGAAGATGGTATGGCAATACCGGAGATAGCCGAGAAGCTGTGTAGAAGTGAAAGCAGCATCCAGGCTCGCATAAAGGTAAAAAACCTTCAGCAGTCTCGAAAGTCGAGAGAAAAGATAGTCAGATGGGAGATTTCAGACCTCATACCTTCTCAACAATCATCTACGAGAGGGGGATACAGGGGGTGAGTATAAAACAACTAAAACTGAATATTACCATCCAGGTCCATCCAGGTTGACTCTTGACGCGCCCGTACTTTACGGGTAGTATGGTTTGGATATTTTACTAATGTAGAGCGAGGAGATACTATGCAGCAGGATTCCTTTGATTTTCTCAAGAGACTTGTCGAT
>DUFA01000095.1 GCA_011191975.1 Dehalococcoidia bacterium | reverse complement strand
TTCAAGAGAGGGCTGGCGACGCTGGCGATAACTCCAAGTCCCATAAATCCGGCGCCTGCCTGGAAAATAGTATCGCCAAATTCAGGCTGAGTAGTCCGGGCGATTGAGGTAAGGCACATCATTGGTTCGCCAATGGCGTGTTCGATAGGTATTCCATCAGGAATTTTTCCTACGATCGTACCATGGCCACGTAAAGATTTATCATACGGTGAACAGACTTCATATTCGGCAAAACATCCACCGCCGAAAATTCCGGTCACTCTGTCTCCAACCTTGAATTCCTTAACGTTTTTACCTACTTCGACAACGGTACCGGCAGGTTCATGGCCAACCCTTCTCGGCAACGGCATACGTCTCTTGACGTCCTCGCTGTAGGAATTCAGGTATCCTGCCATATCACTGGTACATACGCCGCAGGCTTCGATCTTTACCAGCATCTGGTCGTCGTTGATCTTGGGAGTATCGATTTCCCTGATCTCGATTTTCTTGGTGTCAACAATAAACGCTGCTCTCATAAAATCCCTCCTTTATCACATTTATTAATAAAATACCGGACTGCCTGTAATATAAGATTTACTATTTACATTGTCAAATTAATCTATCAAAAACTCACGCGGAAGTTATTGACATTGGGTATACCTGTCATTAGAATCTAACATACATTCAGAGAATAATTAACCGGAATATATGGTGTCCTGAAATGAAAAGGAGGTAAGAATGGATCTTGGATTGAAAGATAAGGTAGCCCTGGTAACCGGTTCAGGCAGTCAAATAGGTTTCGGCAGAGCGATTGCCGTAACACTGGCCAAAGAAGGCTGCAACATCATATCTGCGGATATGGATATTGAAGGAGCGAAAAAAACCGCTGAAGAAGTAAAGGGACTGGGCGTGAAAGCTATCGCTGTAAAGGCGGATATCAGCAAGAATGATGAAGTCCAGGAAATGGTAAAGGCATCGATTGCGGAGTTCGGTAGAATCGATATTCTGGTCAACAATGCCGGTACTCCCGGCGGTGGACCTCCAAACAGTGAAGAACAGTGGGATATCACGGTCAACGTAAACTTTAAAGGGACATGGTATGTCACCAACGCGGTAGCACCCTACATGACAAAGCAGAAATACGGCAAGATAGTCAATTTCTCTTCCGCCGTATCCCGCAGTGGCATCGGCGGTCTTTACGCCGCTGCCAAGGAAGCGGTTATCGGCTTGACCAAAGCATGGGCAAGGCAATTCGGTCCGCAGGGAATTAATGTGAACGCCATCGCTCCCGGAATGGGAGATACCAACTTCCAGGTGCTGGCGCACGCAACTCCTGAACAGAAACAGATGTTTATCAACAGTGTTCCGATGCGCAGACTTACTTCACAGCAGGATATCGCTAATACGGTAGCGTTCCTCGTTTCCGATGTCTCAAGCGATATTACAGGCCAGACCATCCAGGTGGATGGCGGCGATTTCATGATCTAATACAATTACAGGTTATTATTCTATAAGGAGGAAATAATGGATTACGGATTACAGGACAAGGTAGCGGTCGTCACCGGAGCCGGCAGCCAGATAGGGTTCGGCAAAGCGATAGCAGTGACACTGGCAAAAGAGGGCTGCAGCGTGGTCGCCTGTGACATCGACCTTGAAGGCGCAAAGCAGACGGCTGCTGAAATAGAAGCATCCGGCGGAAAAGCGATGGCAATAAAGACGGATGTAACGAAGGAAAATGAGGTACAGGATCTGGTTAAAGCCACAATCGAAAAATATGGGAAGATAGATATCATGGTGGCAAACGCCGGACATGCCTTCGCCCGTGGGCCGTTCGCCGACCAGAAAGAGGAGGACTGGGACAAGGATATCGGCTTGAATCTTAAAGGCGTGATGCTTTGCGCAAAGGCAGCATTACCGAATATGCTTGAGAGGAAATATGGCAAGATTATCGCCACGTCTTCGGGCGCAGCCAAGCGTGGTGCTCCCGGTGTGGAAGCCTACGGTGCTGCCAAGGCAGGCGTCGGTGGTTTCTGTAAGAGTCTTGCTCTGTCTGTGGCCTCCCAGGGAGTTAATGTCAACTGCGTATCACCTGCAATAGCGGTGACCAACTTCATCGGCGGAAAGATGAATCCGGGCGTCGAGAGAATGATCGAGGAGATCCCCCAGAAAAGGGCAACCGTGCCCCAGGACGTCGCCAACCTGGTAACTTTCCTGGCATCCGATGTGTCATCGCATATCACCGCCCAGATGATCAGTGTCGACGGCGGTTCGACGACGACACAGTAATTGAACAGGAAAATGATTATCACGATTCATCATTGAAAATCACTCGATTGTCATTGCGAGATTCGCCGTCAACAGGCGAGACGTGGCAATCTCAATAAATAAGAAACCTGCACATAATACCGGGAGGAGAAAAAAATGACACTGGAAGAAATGGAAAAACGTCTTACCTACCTGGAGGATCTCCAGGCTATCAGAGACATGCACCATGAATACCTGTTTCAGCTCAACAACAAGCAGTGGGATGATATCATAGATACCTTCACCGAGGACGGTTCAGCCAACATCGGCCACCACGGGCTCCGTCAGGGAAAAGCAGAAGTAGCCAAATTATTTAAAGAACGCATCTCCCAGATGAACGTGGGAAGAGAAATCAGGGATTCACATAACGCGATCGATCCCGTCATAGAAATAGACGGCAACAGGGCGAAAGGCCACTGGCTGATGTATATCTTTATTTCCAATCCCGATACCGGTGAATGCCGGATAACCCAGGGTCGTCATGACTGCGAATATGAAAAAATCGACGGCAAGTGGTATTTCAAGTCGGTCAAATACACCCGTCCCTGGCCTCCGACCAAGGACACCATGCCGAAGGATTAACGGACTGTTTCTTTCGTCTCACTTTAAAAACTGAACTGAAAAGAAAACGGAACGTTTTTACGTTAGCATCGATATCCTGATTATCGTAAAATAGAAGTTGAGTAAGGAACTTAAAAACCGTCGTTAGTGGTCTTTATTAACATTAACTTGATTTATATCCAGGATTAGTCGTTCATCTAGACCACTCGATTTTTCCAACGCCCCATGCGGAAGTAGACGATATTTGCCAAGGCCCCTGCTACTGAAGCGATCGATATCGCCCAGCGTATACTGATGACACCCCAGTCGGTATATTTCGGTAAAAAGTATGAAAGTGGGATAGTAATCATCCATGTCGTCATAATACTGATGATCATTGTCGGAAGTGTATCACCGGCACCCTGCAGACAGTTCATAAGAACGGACTGAAATCCCATAAACAGCCAGCTTATTACGGCAACATGGATAAATTGTACCCCAAGAGTAACCATTTCCGGTTCAGTATTGAAAAGACGGATAACAGATTCAGCTGAAAAGAAAAATACCAGGGCAACGCATAGTGCGAGTGCGGTTACCAGCCATACCGCCATCCAGGCACTTTTTGATGCCCGATCCGGTTTTCCAGCTCCAAGGTTCTGACCTACGAGTACTCCTGCTCCCATTCCAAACGATGACGTCGGCATAAATATAAACATGTTCAGCCTGGTAATGATGGTATGGGCAGCGATTGCCGCTGCGCCAAACGGAGCAATGAATATCTGCAGAAAAAACTGGTTCAGGTTCTGCTGTATGCCTGATATCGATGACGGGAAACCAATACGGATAATGCGTAAAATGATACCCGTATCGAACTTAAAATCGCGAAATGTCAAGTTGATCCGCGACCTCGAACTCAGAAGTACTCTCAGTCCCAGAAGTATTCCAAGACTCTGTGCAATGATACTCGTGTAAGCAGCACCCCGAACACCCAACTCTGGAAAAATCCACCAGCCGAATATAAGAAACGGGCAAAGAGCGATATGAAATAGGCGATACACAATAGCGATCCACATGGGATTTACGGAATCTCCGGACGCCTGCATGATGGCATCCATCATCATGCGAAAAACCACAGTACCTCCGGCAAAAAACTGAATACGGAGGTAAATGGTACCGAGATAAATGACATCAGGATCCGATGTAATGAACGATATGATTTTTTCTCCGAAGAAGTGACCGAAAACAGCCATGAAAATGGCATATATTGCCGTCACGATTGCTGCCTGCTGAGCGACTCGATTTGCACCTTGATAATCGTGGGCTCCGATAGCACGGGATATAAGGGCACGCATTCCAACGGTAAATCCCATCATAATCCCCTGTGCAAGCTGAACAACGATACCGGAAACACCAACTCCGGCGACTGCTGCTGAACCTAATTTACCAACCCAGATCATGTCGATGGTAGGTCCAAGAGACATGATTGACTGAGTAACAGTCATAGGCCAGGAAAGCATTACCAGATTTTTCAGAATGCTTCCTTCTGTCCAATCCTGATTGAGACGTCGTTCGAAAAAACTGGTGCGTGGTTTACTTTCCATCTGGCAATGCTTAAATAATATACCTCAATATTAACAAAAGAATGAGCAAAGACCACCGTATAATTGGCTTATACTCCGTTTTTTGATATTAACAAAAGAACGGAACGGAAAATTCATTTCCGTTCCGTCGGCAGTCAATTTATATACTCTTATTCGTTTTAACAGCTCCTGATTATTTATTCTAGTTCATCCTCTAGTTACCGTCAAAAAAACATCAATAATTATGCCCATGAAATAACGAATTTCCGTATGACTGCTTAACAGTATCTTAATAAGATTATTTACCTTCAAGGAGTCTTGCTAAAACATTGGGATCATCCTTTATGTTTGTATAGAATACATAAACCGAATCTTTCGCTGTTTCACCATCCGGTGCTTCGAACGACACTGCACGCTCTTCCGATGCTTTGTTAAGTCCAGCAACAAACGGCAGGAGGATCAACCAGAGACCGTTTCTAGCCCAGCCATGTCCTATTTTCACACGCTTAACAGAGGTTATCGGGAACGAGGTACTCTGATAACCTCCGCGGTCAAATGACATGAGTGTCTGATATTCCCAGAGGGCAACCGCTCCTACTGAACTAATGACCCAGTACAAGAACAACGTCGCAGCGGCAGCAACTAGAAACTTCCAATCCCAGAGAACAATAGACGTAATAAGTGCCGGCACAGTTAATGCAAGGAGGATAGCCTGCAGAGCAATCCAGAGACGATAGATGGTAACTCCTACCCGTGGACCGGTGACCGACACCATCTGGTCGTCAATTGACACTATAAGACGGCTGGCGAAACGGGAACTTGTCCGGTACCCGAATACTTCGAAATTTACAGCACCGTCCATGTTACACCTCCTATTATCAAATGAGTTCCTATACAAAACAGACGTCTTGCACTTAAAGATATCTCTCTTATGCTTAGGATATGATGATCGATATAGGAAGACACCATTCACAAGTTGAAAAATCGGCTAGTCCATTAGATGAAATTCATCCTATACAAACGACTAAGTTGATCTGGTTACAATATCTGATCGCTGATAAAGCCGAGATCTGAAGCCAGTATATAGGCATGATTATTGATATGAAATCGATCTCCCGGTTCCGTCAACTGATCCCAGGCAAGACGGTATTTTTCCCGTAATGACCTGTCGCTGCTCATATCAAGGCAGTATAAATCTATTGCATCGAGAAGATTTTTATAGAACGTATCAACGCTGAAAATAAACCTTAATTCATTATCCGATTTAACTATTGAAAGGTGTTTCTGTTTCTCCAAAGTATCGGTGAATTCAAACCTCAGCGTTCTGCCATCGCCCGTTATGAAACTACCAGGAAACGAGTCGTGAACATGACCGTTCGCCAGCATATAGTAAAGAAATCCTCCCGCCATAGCGTATTTTTCGTCGATCCTGCCAAGATAGCTCCTGATAAATCCGACCGCCCGTTTCGCCCGGTTCGCTCTTGAAGAGTCACCGGAATGTAACGTACCCAGTAAATCGATATGATTGAAAAGTAATACAAGTATTGTATCCCACGCATAATTATCCGAACCCGAAACATGTATTATCCTGGATACAGTTCTTTCTAACGGCTCCTTAATGTCTGTCCTTGGATCAAAACTTAATTCATCAGCCTCGATGGGATCATCAACGTCAGCCATACTAAAATCCTCCGTAACGATACTAATTATAAATGACCAACTAGAATATGGGTAGCAGGTTTAATACGAAAATATTCTATTCACCAATGTTATTGCGGGACTCAACGTCAATCCGCCTAAGACGGAAACCGAAACAATCTCTATCAATCGTATAGATTACTACGTCGTCCGCCTTCGGAGAACTCCTCGTAATGACGGTCTAATACACTTGTATGAACAGGTGGAATGATGGTATCCTAACTCTTGGCAGGAGATAGCGTTTTTACGTGTCTTTTCGCTTTTTTTATGACGTGAGTTTATACATCCATATAGTAAGAAAATTGTTCATCCGTCTGAAGGTGAATGATACACTTAAGGAGGTAAGTAGTGAGTGATCTGACCTTCGCTTCCGATGCCCCCGGTAAAAAGATGTTCATGCTTGGAAACGAGGCGATAGCCCGAGGTGCGATCGAAGCCGGTGTCCAGTTTACCGCCGCCTATCCCGGAACACCGTCAAGCGAGGTGACTGAAACACTGGCGAAACTGGCAAAAGAAGTAGATATGTACGTAGAGTGGTCGGTTAATGAAAAGGTTGCCTTCGAGGGCGCCCTGGCCGGATCCGTCTGCGGTCTGCGCTCTCTGGCCTGCATGAAACACGTCGGTGTCAACGTCGCCCACGATCCTATAATGACCGCAAGTTATATCGGCGCCAAGGGAGGTTTCGTCCTCCTCTCCGCCGAAGACCCGTGGATGTGGAGCTCACAGAACGAGCAGGATAACCGATACATCGCCGAACAGGCACACATTCCAGTACTGGAACCATCATCCATTCAGGAAGCCAAAGACATGATAGCTGACGCTTTCCGCCTTTCCGAAGAATTCAAGCAACTTTTCATCCTGAGAACGGTTACCAGGATAAATCACGGTCGGAGTGACGTTACCCTCGGAGAAATAAACAAGGAACGCAGGCAGGGTAAATTCGAGAAAAACCGCCAGTGGCTGAACTATACTCCCGCCGAAGCCAGGCTGAACAAGCCGAAAATGCAGGAAAGGCTCGAAAAGATCAAAGAAGCCGCGAATACTATGCCCTACAACAGGCTGGAAGCGGTTAACGGCGCGAAACTCGGCATCATCGCCTGCGGTCTATCCTACAGCTATACGAAGGAAGCACTCAACTGGATGGGACTTGCCGACAGGATATCGGTACTCAAGATAGGTACTCCCTATCCCCTGCCTGAAAAACTGGTCAGGGAAATGCTTAACTCGCACGATGAAGTACTGGTCGCCGAAGAACTCGAACCGTTTGTTGAAACCCATGTCAAGGCAATTGCCGGTGAAGACAACACCAAGGTAAAGATACACGGTAAGGATGTCCTGCCAAGTATTGGCGAGTTATCGACAAGGAAGATAAGCGAAGCAATCGCCGAAATAACCGGAGAAAAGCTTCCGGCTGATTTCAAGAAGATAGATAACCTGAGCCAGACTACGGCATCACTACTCCCCTCACGACCACCAGCTCTCTGTTCAGGCTGTCCGCACCGGGCATCTCATTACGCGATAAATGTCGCGGCAAAGAAAGTAGCCAGGGATTACGGCAAGGATATCCTGCCCATCTATCCCGGAGATATCGGCTGTTATAACCTGGCCTACAATCCGCCGCAGGAAGCAGTCGATACCACCATCTGTATGGGGGCAAGTTTCGGTATTGCCAATGGGCTGGCGCACATCGTCGATACCCCCATAGTCGCCCATATGGGAGATTCGACCTTCTTCCACAGCGGGATCGCCCCGATGGTGAATGCCGTCTACAACAAGGCGAATATCACCATGGTGATAATGGACAACTCCGCTACGGCGATGACCGGCTTCCAGCCCCATCCCGGGACCGGCCAGACGGCTACCGGTGACGAATCCCCTGTCGTAAAGATAGAAGATGTCGCCAGAGCCTGCGGAGTCAAGTTTGTTGAGATAGTCGATCCCTTCTACCTGAAAAACGCCGCCGATGTCTTTGAAAAAGCAATCAGGTTCGAAGGACCATCAGTTGTGGTGTCGAGACGACTCTGCGCGATGGTAGAACAGCGGCAGAAACGTGCCCGTGGCGAGAAGACAGTGCCCTACACTGTAAATCCGGAGAAGTGCAGCGACAAGTGTAATACCTGTCTGGAACTGCTCGGCTGCCCGGCGCTTACTAAGGAAGGCACCAAGACGGTTGTGGACATCACACTGTGCAACGGTTGCGGAGTCTGCGCCCAGATATGCCCGTACAAGGCAATAACACAGGAGTAACGAGAATGACGAATGAATTCAACATCGTAATTGCCGGAGTTGGCGGACAGGGCGTGATCCTGATGTCGGAACTTCTGGGAAATGCCGCCGTCGCTGACGGCTTGAATGTAAGAGGTTCGGAAGTACTCGGCATGGCAGTCAGGGGAGGTTCGGTCTCCAGTACAATCAGGCTTGGCGATGAAGCCCTGGCGCCGCTGGCGCCGGCAGGGCAAGCCGACGTGTTGGTCGGCATGGAACCCGCCGAGACTTTGAGAAACATACACAATATCTCTGAAAAGACCCTGGTAATTATGAACATGGAAAAGGTGATACCGTTCACGGTATCTTCTCTGGGAGGTTCATATCCTGAACTGGATACAATCCTAGAGAATATTCACAAGGCTACGGACAATATTATTCAGCTTAATGCGACGAAGATGGCTGCGGAAGCCGGAAGCACCCAGTCGGCAAACGTCGTCATGCTCGGAGCCCTGTTCGGACAGGGGCAGTTGCCGATCAAGATAGAAACGGTGAAAAAAGAGATAAACGCACGCTTCAATGAAAGAGTCGCCCCGATAAATATCAAGGCATTCGATCTTGGTTATGAAGAAGTACAGAAAGCATTGAAATAAACCTTAACCAGCTGTAATCCTGAGGACGACGAAGGAGGACGAAGGATCTCGTTGAATACCGGAAAATATCAACTAATAGGTATATACAAGGATTGATTAATACAGAGACGGGATTCTTCGCTACGCTCAGAATGACGGGCTGATATATGGAGAAAAATCCTGGGCTAATCCCCCTTTGGTAAAGGGGGATTAAGGGGGATTTATCAAATATATTAAAGCTTAATAGATTCCCGCCTTCGCGGGAATGATTAAAAGTATAGGAATAGCAGTATTAACATAGGAAACTTCTGATTAACACTACTTAACATCAATCAATACATTCCTCTCCCTTGACGGGAGAGGTTAGGGCGAAAAGTAACGATTTATGCATAGCCCCCTCACCCTAACCCTCTCCCGCAGTGGGGAGAGGGAACTTATTCAGAGGTTTCATAGATTTAGATAACAGATCGCATAAAAGAGGAACACAATCTATGAAAGTAACGGATATGCTGGCCGAAAACGCCGTGAAATACCCGGATGAAACGGCATTGATCGAATTTAGACCGGAAAGCAATATACGAAAAGAGATCACCTGGAAAGAGTTCGATGAAGCAGCGAACCGGGTAGCCAATGCTCTCATCACCAGCGGGATACAGAAGGATGACAAGGTACTCCATTGGATGATGAACAGTATCGAATGGCTGGAGATATACTTCGGTATACTCAGGACAGGCGCCTGGGCAGTGCCACTGAACTTCCGTTTTACCAGCGCCGACCTCGAATACTGTGCTGACATCGCCGAAGCGAAGATAATGTTCCTCGGTCAGGAATTTATCGAAAGAGTAGAAACCGTTAAACCGGAACTTACCACCATCACCGAATTCATCTGTGTAGGTGGAACCACGCCCAAAGGAATGGTAAGCCTTGTTGAATTCCTGAAAGATGCGTCTGCCGAACAATTGTATATCGCTATGGCTGATGATGATCCCTGCGGGCTGTACTTTACCTCCGGGACCACCGGCTCGCCGAAACCGATCCTTCTCACTCACAATAATCTTTCTTCAGCCGCCGTGGCTGAGAATGTCCATCACCAGTTGAAGCATGAGGATAATTTCGTCCTGATTCCACCGCTGTACCATACCGGAGCTAAGATACACTGGTTCGGCAGTCTTGTCGTCGGAGGGAAAGCTACTTTACTGCCTGAAATGAGTAATAAAAACCTGCTTGAGACCGTTCACCGGGAGAGGGGAACGGTTGTCTTCCTGCTGGTACCCTGGGCGCAGGACGTACTCGGAGCACTGGACAGGGGAGAATTGAAAATAAAGGACTATGATCTCAGCTGCTGGCGGATGCTGCATATGGGAGCCCAGCCGATACCTCCCAGCGTGGTCAGGCACTGGAAAGAATACTTCCCCGACATGGAGTACGACACAACTTACGGACTCAGCGAGTCCACCGGACCCGGATGCGTTCACCTCGGCATGGAGAACGAACACAAGGTAGGAGCTATCGGCAAAGCCGGTCACAACTGGGAGATTCGGATTATCGACGAAGAAGGTAAAGACGTAACGCAGGGAGAGGTCGGAGAGCTTATCGTCAGGGGCGGCGGCGTGATGAAGGAGTATTATAAGAATCCCGAACAAACAGCCGCGACACTCATTGACGGATGGCTCCATACCGGCGATATGGCAAGGCTAGACGAAGAAGGATTCATCTATCTGGTGGACCGGAAAAAGGATATCGTTATCACCGGCGGAGAAAACATTTTCCCGGTGGAAGTAGAGAACGTCATTCTCAGAATTCCTAAAGTATACGATTGTGCTGTCATCGGCATTCCCGATGAAAGGCTTGGAGAATTAGTCACCGCTGTTATCGATCCCCATCCCGGTGAAACGATAACCGAAGAAGAGGTGATACAGTTCTGCGCGGAAAACCTGCCACGTTACAAACGTCCCCGCAAAATCATCTTCGATAAAGTCCCCCGCAATCCGACCGGCAAGATAGAAAAACCAAAGATACGAGAAAAACACGCCGGTTATAAAGAGAGTTTCAGGTTATAAGGAAGAAGAACTCACTGACCGAAACCTAACCAGCTATTGTTATGCGGACCTACCGTCATCATCGATTCGGCGACCAATTTCAATTCATACATCGGCACTACATCGCTGATCAAAGTGTTATGTATATCATATACCCACCAGTCGATCCTGTTTTCACCGACGATGACCGTTTTTTTTCGAATGACTGTCCTTTCTCCGGCATAACTATCAGGAGGTTCTGTAACTCCCGGTTCGGGGCGTAAAATAACATCAAGACCTTTATAATGCGCAGTTATGGAGTGCGGTTCTTCGGAACCTATTTCATAGCCGACCGGAGGAGGGTCAATACCATCAGGTAAATATGATGGCAGAAGGATGTGCAGTGGAAAATCAGCAGCATTCTCAGCTTCCTGGTAGGTTACCATTCCGGCAGGAAGTATCTCGTCCGGATCAATATAAAAGTCCACAGATACCCTTTTAGGACGAGATATCACTCCGAAGATCTCATAGGTACAGTTAATTGCCAGATGATGGTATGGTTCACCAATCAGAGCAGGATACGGAAAGGCATTTTCTTCCGGGGCAACTTCGGAGAAAGAGCGGCGAGGCCATACAGGTGACGGTGTTTCCTGACCAACTTTGATTTCTACTTGGATATCTCTAGCTTTTCCCGGTCTCAACGTGAATGAATCATCTTCTATATCGACCTGAATTTCTTTCGGTAACTCATCATATCGAACCAGCGACACACGTATTGGTTTTAAGGAATTGTTCGTTATCTGGAGTATAAGTTTTTTCGAGTCTCCCCTCAATATCCGCAGATCGTTTACCGCATCGAAACTGACTTCCAGGACTTTCGAAGGTGGCGACCTTACCGACTCGGCGATTTTTACCAGTTCATCGAAGCCTATTTCATTGACCGCAGTCAGGGCGACATGGCGCCCTTCCCTGTCGGTCCACACCAGTTGGACATGATTGGTATTTCTAAAAATATGAGCAATAATATCATTAAAGGTTATTGTATCAGTCTCGATTTTAATACCCATTGAGAACCAGTGAATATCAAGAAAGATCGGATAAACGGTGGTGTTAGCTGTTTCTTCAACAAGATTTATTCCGATCTCTATATTCCAGCGATTTCGTTCGATATCGCCATCCACGTCGATCGACTTGATCTCATAGCCTTCCGGCAGGTACTCCGGTAGAGGTACGGGAAGTCCCATGATACTTTCCGCCTTCTCGATAATGGTCATTTCCTTGCTGCAGGATATCGATGAAAGCAAACTCGGTATCAGGTAAAATACCATCAACCATGGAACGTTCTTCTTGATCAGATTCTCTGTCATAACACGTCTATGAATATCAATTAATTTAATTCGCTACCGAATATTGAGTTTACCTTTATTGACCACCAGTGTCAATTAATTGACAAAATCAATATGGGCAAGATCAGTCAACTAATAGTGACGATATTCACAATTCTGGACGACTTGCCTCCGGCTACAATTATCCTGCTAACAGGTCTTTCCTGAATGTATGATGATACGGCTTTTACAGCCTGCTCTCTTATTTCATCATCGGGAGTATTTTCAGGCAGACTGATTCTCGTTCTCAATTTCCCATTGACCTGAACCGGTATTTCACGAATTTCTCCGGATACCTGCGACGCATCATAGACTGGCCAGGACTGAGAGCACAGTAAATCCGATTTTCCGAGTTTCGCCCACAGTTCCTCTCCGATATGCGGCGCGAAGGGCGACAGCAGCTTCAGGAATGTCTCCCACTGCTCCAGATTCATCGTATCGAGGCCGTTGAAGTGATTCGCCATTTCCATCAATGAGGACACTGCCGTATTGAACTTCATGTTTTCAATGCGTTCTCCCACATCCTTGATCGTTCTATGAACGAGTCTGGTTGTCTGGCTATCAGGCTCGGTAAAATCAATTTTTTCCTGCAATTTCCAGACCCGTTGCAGGAACCTGGACATACCGACCAGTCCGTTCATCGACCATGGAATCGGCTTATCGTAATCGCCCATAAACATTTCGTAGAGTCTCAACACGTCAGCCCCGTATTCGTTCAGAACGTCATCGGGGTTGATTGCATTACCCCTTGATTTAGACATCCTCTCACCGTTGTCGCCCAGCACATCTCCGTGAGAAGTCCGCTTTCTATACGGTTCGGGTGTCGGAACAATATTGATATCATAGAGAAACTTGTGCCAGAAACGTGAATACAAAAGATGGAGGGTGGTATGTTCCATCCCACCGTTATACCAGTCCACCGGATTCCAGTAGTCCAGTTTTTCACGAGCGGCAGGTACCTCTTCATTTACAGGATCGCAATACCGCAGATAGTACCATGAAGAACCCGCCCACTGGGGCATCGTATCGGTTTCCCGCTTCGCTGGTCCCCCGCATGCAGGGCAACCGGTGTTCACCCATTCTTCTATTCCGGCCAGAGGTGATTCACCCGTAATGGTCTGTTGATAGCTTTCAACTTCCGGTAGTCGCAGCGGCAACTCAGCTTCCGGTACCGGAACCCAGCCGCATTTTTCACACAGTATCATCGGAATGGGTTCGCCCCAGAACCGCTGCCTTGAGAAAACCCAGTCACGCAGTTTGTATTGAACCTGAGGTCGACCATATCCTTCGTCCTGAATTATGGACATTATTTTTTCAATAGCATCTGCAGTAGTAAGCCCGTCCAGGAGACCCGAATTAACCATAACTCCTGTATCGGTGTCGGTATAGGCTTCCTTTTCGATATCACCTCCGCGAACGACTTCGATTACAGGCAGGTTGTACTGTCTGGCGAAACACCAGTCACGTTCATCGTGACCGGGCACAGCCATAATAGCACCCGTTCCGTACGTTGACAGAACATAATCCGATATCCAGACAGGGATTTCGTGTTTATTCGCCGGGTTGAGTGCCGTTATACCTTCGAGTTGCACTCCCGTCATCTCCCGAAGAGATCCGTCATGTTCAGGTAACGATACCCGCCCTGTGTTCGCGATATAGTCGGACACTTCATCATGGTTCTCGCAGAAAGGCAGCAGTGTATTAACCAGTTCATGTTCGGGAGACAGAACCAGATAGGTTACGCCATAAAGCGTATCCGGCCTGGTGGTAAATATCCTGATGTTACCCTTGACGGGATGGTGTATGGGGAAATCGATTTCTGCTCCTTCCGAGCGACCTATCCAATTTATCTGCTGTGCTTTAATCCGGGGAAGATAATCAACGGTATCCAGATCGTTCAGCAATCTTTCAGCATAGGCGGTGATACGCAGCATCCACTGCTGTTTATTCTTCATCGTCACCACAGAGTCGCAGCGTTCACAGCGTCCATCGACAACCTCCTCGTTGGCCAGCCCCACCTTACATGATTCACACCAGTTAACGGGTACCTCCGACTTATATGCAAGCCCGTGTTCCCACGTCTTGAGGAATATCCACTGAGTCCATTTATAAAATCCTGGTTCAGTCGTATCTATTTCCCGCGACCAGTCAAAGGATAGTCCCAGCCGTTTCATAGTCCGTTTGAAATTAATTATATTCTTCTGCGTAATGTCTCGGGGATTCTGCTTAGTCTTTATAGCGTAATTCTCGGCCGGGAGACCAAAGGCATCCCAGCCCATCGGATAAAGGACGTTATATCCTTCCATACGACGTTTCCTGGCAATAATATCCAGACCGACATAGCTCCTGGGATGACCGAGATGAAGACCTTCACCCGACGGATACGGAAACTCGACCAGCACGTAATATTTTGGCCTGGAAAGGTCATCGAAAGCCTTAAATACATCCAGTTTATCCCAGATATCCTGCCATTTTTCCTCCACTTCATTGAAATCATATGTCTGCATTTTTACACTCCTTAAATAATTCTGAAATACAAAAAGCCCATGAACTCTATGTATTCATGGGCTTGATATTCCCTGCTTCTTATTTGGTTAGAGATCAGGTGATTTCTGAAGCTGTAAGACACCAGGCCCGCAGCCTGGTAAGCATGAGGTGACTGGATTCATCCTGTTGTGGTAGTATATTAATCTGAATTCGCCGAATATCAATCATTTATATTTACTATTTTCCTGACTATGCGAATATGATACCACCTTAAAAAAAATCCTGTCAAAGCACAAAATGGGATCTGTGAATTGGAACAGGAAAAAACTTTATACCGTCTTGAGTTTCCATCTTCCCATGCGGAAGTAGACGGTATAGACGATCGTTCCAAGTACCATCGGGATGACCAGCGCCCACCGGACGCCATAGACTCCCAGGTCGCCTACCTTGGGCAGGAAATAGGCAAGCGGAAGCTGGACTAGCCATCCGCTTACCAGGTTGAAGACCATCGGCAATACCGTATCACCGGCGCTGATGATGCACTGCTGGAAGACGGCTGCCAGCCCCATGCTGACATATCCGGCAACCCCAATCCTGATAAACATCGCGCTAACGTTGATCAGTTCAGGATCGGAAGTAAACGCCCGGACAGCCACCTCAGCCCAGAGCAGTAATACGATACAGGCAATAATCACAAATCCTTCAACAATCGCCGCCGCGGTCCAGGCACTTCTCGCCGCCCTGTCAGGCTGATTGGCACCCAGGTTCTGACCGGTCAGCACTCCTGCAGCCATGCCGAGTCCGAATGCCGGCATGAACAGTATCATCTCTATCCTGCTTAAAAGAGTGTGCGCTGCCATAGCCATTGTACCGAACGGAGCCATGAACCTGATAAAGATAAAACCGCGCAGGTTCTGTTCCATACCCATGATCGAAGCAGGAATTCCTATCCTGACGATACGCCATATGGTAGACGTATCCAGGTGAAAATTCTTCAGGGTCAGTTTTAGCCGGGAACGTCCCGTCATCAGGAACCAGAAAGCCAGCACCGTCCCAAGGCTCTGTGAGATCACGTTGGTAATTGCCGCGCCGCTTACTCCCATTTCCGGGAATATCCACCAACCGAAAATCAGCACCGGCGCCAGTACGACATGAACCAGGCGGAAGCCGACCGCTATCTTCATCGGAGTCGATGAATCTCCGGAAGCCTGCATCACCCCCTCAGCCATGGTACGGAATGCCATTGCCGTCATTCCGACAAACTGGATACGCATGTAGCCGGCACCCTCGGCGATGACTTCCGGTTCCACCCCTATCAATTCAAGTATTTTCTCGGACAGAAAGATGCCGATAGTGGCCATGATAACCGAAGATATAGCTCCGATAACAATTGCCTGCTGGGCGACATGATTTGCCTGTTCTTCATCACGGGCGCCGACAAAACGGGCAACCATCGCTCTCATCCCGGTGAAAAGGCCCATGAGACTCGACTGCGCCAGCATCACGGCTATACCGGAAACTCCCACCGCGGCGATAGCCGCCGAACCCAGTCTGCCGACCCAGATCATGTCGACCGTCGGACCGGCCATATTCACCACATTGGCAATTATCATCGGCCAGGAAAGAGTCAAAAGATTACGGAGGATACTGCC
>DUFA01000094.1 GCA_011191975.1 Dehalococcoidia bacterium | reverse complement strand
CCGAACGATCCTCTATGAAGAGAATATAGCCCCCCGCCGTATCCGGCTGCACCAGCAGGTGGCAAAAGCCCTAGAAGAGGTATATCCCAACCGACTCCAGGAACATGCTGCCGAGCTTGCCGAACATTTTTCCTACTCTACCGAACCGGCTGATCTGACCAAGGCAGTCGACTATGGAGAGATGGCGGCACAGAGGGCGACCGATGTCTACGAGTTCGGAGAAGCAGTAAGACTTATTCAGCAGGCTCTGAAAGTACAGGAGGTTCTCGATCCGGAAGACAAAGCCAAGAGATGTGATTTATTACTGAAGGCAGGTAGAGCACTGATATCTTCCGGGCAAGGGCGCAAAGCCGTTGATACGGAAATTACCGAAGCTTTTTCACTCGCTGAAGAGATAGGCGATGATACTCGTATGGCACGTGCTAGTAATGATGCCATGAGAGCAATTTCGGCTGCAGATACGGTAACAGGCCTGGCAAAATCCGAAGGCGTAATATGGATGGAACGCGCCGATAAATACGCTCAGCCTGAAACCAACGAGCGAGGCTGGGCTGATTATTTTATCTCAATAATACAGTTTGCTAGGAACCCATCGTTCGGTATCGAATATTCTTTATCGAGAGCCAGAGCACAGGCATTGAAGGACGAGGATTATGAATTATTTGGTGCGTCAGGCCTTATGTCTACGAGTATGCTAATGCCGTGGTCAGATAAGGAACTAGCATTGAAAACAGCTGAAGAAATCGAAGTTCAAGCGGGTAAAACCCAGAATGGATTACATAACCTGAGAATTCTCTATCTTATGTATGGTAAATGGAAGAAAGCAGAGAATTTAGGGAAAGAGCTTGATGAACGGGCTGCCCGTACCGGACAGGTAAATCAACTCGTTCAGGTTATGGGTCGAAACTCTACATGGGCATATCTAGAAGGTAGACTGGATGATTCTCGCAAAATACTGGAAGATATGGCTGCTTATGGTCGGGAAGTAGGTCTTGAAGAGGTTGCTTCACACGCAATCCTTTTCAACGGATTACGGACCGCGCTCTGTCTGGGTGTCTATAAGGAACAACCTGAGAACGAAATATGGATGATTTTACTGCGAGAGATGGACAAACCGATACACCGTAGAATCCCTACTGTTCAGGCACATCTGGGTGAAATTGAAAAAGTTAATGATACTCTTGAATGGATCCTGAACAGGCGTCCCGACATTACGACAACGAAGGATAAGGGAATGTTCTATCTGGATATACTCTATCTGGAAGCAGCTGTCCTGACGAATCACCGGAAAGCTACAGAACTTCTACTGAAGAGATTCGAGAACAGTCAAATTATTTTCAACCCCTCAATGGTCAGTTGCGTAGACCGTCATCTCGGGGGTGCAACAGCTCTACTCGAAAGATATGACGAAGCCAGGGACTATTATCTGAAAGCGATCAAAGCCTGCTCAGAGGTGAATTTCCGACCCGAACTGGCGTTATCGAGACTTGAGTTTGCTGAACTCCTCCTCGACCGTTATCCTGATGAAAAAGCAGATGCCATCGAACACCTGGACTTTGCCATCAAGGAATTTCGTGAGATGAAGATGCAGCCGTCACTTGAGAGAGCTTTACGGCGAAAGGATATACTAAAGGCGTAAGATGAAGTGTCCGAACTGCCAGGCTGAAGATCCTGATAGTCAGAAATTCTGCGGTGAATGCGGAACCAGGCTTATTCTGATATGCTCCAGGTGTGGCACGGAGAATCCACCGACAAATAAATTCTGCGGCGATTGCGGTCATCCTCTGACAGAACCGGTCGCTCCCGAGAAAGAATCCGCCACCTCTGAGCCCACCTCCTTCCTCGATGGTCGCTACAAGGTTATCAAAAAACTCGGTGAGGGCGGCAAGAAAAAAGCCTACCTGGTCCATGACAGTAGACTGGATAGAGACGTTGTCTTCGCCCTCATCAAAACTGAGAACCTTAATGAAGCTGCCAGGATTCGCGTCAACCGTGAAGCCCAGGCAATGGGTAAACTGGGCGACCATCCCAATATCATGCCGATCCACGAATTTGGTGATATTAATGGACAACCCTACCTGGTCATGCCACATATGCCCGGTATCAATGGTAATAACGATGTTGAAAAACTTATCGAACACACTCCAGATCACAAACTTCCTCTTGATCAGGTCATTAACATAGCCAAATGTGTATGCCGGGGTCTCGAATTCGCTCATTCGAAAGGTGCTATCCACCGGGATATAAAGCCGGGTAATGTCTGGCTTACCGAGGACGGTACGGCCAAGATAGGTGACTTCGGTCTTGCTGTCATGACCGAAGTATCCAGGTTAACCCAGGAAGGCATGATGGTGGGAACACCTTCCTATATGTCACCGGAACAGGCTATGGCAGGAGAGGTTACCTATAAAGCTGACCTCTACTCGCTGGGTGCGATGTTGTATGAAATGGTGACCGGAAGACCTCCATTTGTCGGGGATGATATGTACTCGATTATCGGTGGGCATCTCAATACCCAGCCGATATTACCCACCTGGCACAGGGCTGACCTGCCCTCTGCTTTTGAATCCTTAATCATGTTACTTCTGGAGAAGGATCCCGTCAGACGCCCTGCATCTGCTGGAGATATTCTACAGGCTCTTGAATCTATCGAGAAGGGAGACATACAGGAAGCCACCGCTGAAAAGAAGATACCTACTGAAAATCCGCTTTACCGTCGGGTCTTTGTCGGCAGGGAAAATGAGTTAAGGCAGCTTCAGGATGCTTTTACCGGAGCCATGTCAGGGCAGGGAGCCCTGGTAATGGTGGTGGGAGAACCGGGCATCGGCAAGACGTCGGTCTGTGAACAGCTCGCTACCTATGCAACCCTCGGGGGAGGTAAGGTACTCTGGGGACACTGCTACGAGGAAGGTTCCCTGTCACTACCTTATTTAGCCTTTATAGAAGCAATGCGATCATACATCCTCGACCGGGAACCTGAAGACCTGAAGAAGGAACTGGGCTCCGGCGCCACTGATGTTGCCAGGATAGTTTCTGAAATACGTGAAAAACTGAAAGTAAAGCCCAGGGAATCTCAGAATCCTGAAGAGGATCGCTACCGACTACTCCAGTCCGTATCAGGTTTTCTGAAAAATGCAGCCACCGTTAAACCAATACTTGTCATACTGGAAGACCTGCATGATGCCGATAAAGGCACTCTGGAAATGCTTTCATACGTTTCCCGAAATCTTACCGGTACCCGTCTATTACTCATCGGTACCTACCGTGATGTCGAAGTAGACAGGAATCACCCGTTATCGGCAGCGCTGGCCGAGTTAAGGCGTGTTTCTTCATTCGGACGAGTCCTGCTGCGAGGTTTGAATATCGATGAAGTCCGGCGGATGCTGACCAGCATTACCCATGAAGAAATCCCCGTGGGACTTGCCGAAGCGGTGCACCGTCAAACCGAGGGTAATCCCCTCTTCGTCCAGGAAGTGGTACGATACCTCACCGAGGAAAAACTTCTCGTCCACGCCGGTGGGAAACTGGTAACTTCGGATACAACATCCCTGCAAATGAATATACCCGAGGGATTACGAGATGTTATCGGTAAAAGGTTATCAAACCTGAGTGAAGAGTGTAACAGGTTATTATCCATCGCGGCGGTAATAGGTCGTGAATTCAGGCTGGACGTGCTGCAGAAGGTAGCTAGCATACCTGAAGATGATTTATTGAATGTAATTGAAGAGGCTAAGAATGTAGCTATCATCGAAGAGCGTTCTACGGTTGCTTCAGCAGTCAGCTACCGCTTTGCCCATGCCTTTTTCCGGACAACTCTTTATGAAGAGAACATTGCGCCCCGTCGTATCCGCTTGCACCAGCAGGTAGCCCGTGCTTTGGAAGAGGTGTACGCTAATCGACT
>DUFA01000093.1 GCA_011191975.1 Dehalococcoidia bacterium | reverse complement strand
TATCTTATCGAGGAAGTCTTACAACAACAATATCCGGAAGTACGTAATTTTCTGGTTCAAACCTCGATACTCGAGAGAATGAATGGTAATTTATGCAATGCGGTCATGAGGAAAAGCGATAGTCAGGATATATTACTGAAACTTGATCAAGACAATCTGTTTATTATTCAACTTGATGAATCAAGAGAATGGTATCGATATCATCATCTCTTTCGTGATCTCCTTCAACATCGACTAAAGATAGGAATTGTAGATGACGAGGTGAGGAACCTTCATTTGAGATGCAGCCAGTGGTACGAACGTAATGGATACATAGAAGAGGCAATCAATCATTCACTTGCCGGTCAACAATGGGAAAGAGCCATAGAACTGATTCAAATGCCTGAAATCCAGGGGCATACGGTGAGAACGTTAACCATATTAACCTGGCTGAAGCAGATACCCGAAGAGCTATTACGTGCTAACATTCCTCTTTACTGGAATTATGTCTGGGCGCTAGAGGGAACAGGTCAATATGAGGTTGTTGAAGATTGCCTGAAATACCTGGAAAGTAATTATGATGATAATGGCATTCTGGGGATGATAGCCGTAGTCCGTGCATCTGTTGCGGCCAGTATTGGTGATTTTGTACGTACAAAAGAATATGCCGAGAAAGCCTTATCAATCCTTCCTCCTGATCACGAAGGAGTTGATCTTATATCCGGAACTCTTGCCGGTCTTTATATAAGCGAGAACCGCTTCGCGGAAGCCGAACCATTGATGAAAAGGAATTACGAGTTCTTTAAGCGAGGGGGTTATATTCCCACCGCTGTCCTGATGTTCACATGGATTGCGATTATCGCTTTTCTAAAAGGCGAATTGCATAAGGCGGTCGAAACATTTCAGGAAGTAATAAACCTTGCCGGAGAACATCCGGCAAATGCTACCCATGTATGTCAAGCTCATCATCACCTTGGAGGTGTTTATTACGAACGGAACGAACTAGATCTAGCTGCCCTTCACCACTGTAAAGCAATAGAGTTATATCAGCCCTCTATGATATTTGGCAGCCAGCAACTTGACTGGACTTATCTTCATTATGCACGTACATGTATAGCACTAGGAGATATTAATGGAGCTTTGCAAGCTATAGAGAAAGCCGATCAATTACTCGATAGAAGTAATCCTGTTCAACGAGCACGTAATGCTGCTTACCATGTTGCTATCGCCTTATCAATGGGTGACGAAGCTACCGTTTCCAGGTGGATGGAAAACCTTGAAAAGTTGGAGGATACAATCTCGGTGACTCTTGATTGTCCTGAATCTGTATTGTTCCTCGTTGATATAAAGAAAGGAGAAACGTGCGCGGCGGAAAAACTCGCAGAACAATGTGATTTTTTTGCTCCGCAAGGTCTCAATACTATGTTAATTAGAATCAGGATACGTCAAGCACTCAATTCCAGTAATGCCGATGTTGCTCTTGATTATCTCGCCGATGCCCTGCGAATGGCAAAGAAAGAAGGGCACATCCGTCCTTTTGTGGATCATGGTATGACGTTAGCTCCGTTACTTCGTCAAGCAATAACCAGGAATTTAGAGAAGACTTTCTCCAGCAAACTCCTTGATATCATCGAAGCTGAGGAAAGGCAACGTAAAATAAGAAAGGCAGCGATGTCCACTTCACCTTTGGCACCTGGTATCCTCAGTAAACGAGAATTAGAGGTGTTGCAGTTAGTCGCTAAAGGACTTTCAAATCAGCAGATTGCCGAAAGACTTACTATAGGACTGAGTACCGCAAAAACTCACGTATATCATATCTTTGATAAACTGGATGCCAAGGATCGCCTTCAGGCAGTTACAGTAGCAAGAGAGCTTAAGTTGATAGAATAGTATTATTCTTGAATAACCTTGATTAGCAATAAACAGGGGCACAATACATTGTGCCCCTGTTTTTTTTGTTGAGTCGATTCATCGATAGGGTAGGACACCGGTACTCATTTTCTTCTCGCTACCGGTTACTCTCTTGATCAACCCTCGAATCATACTCTGAATCAGTCCCCAGCCTGATTACAGTCACTCCGTCTGTTTATTAGCATGGAACAGTAATAACAAAGAAATTGATGGAGCTGGATTATGGAAAAAATAGAGATTCGTATTAGAAAGCAAATCAACTTCGACTGGTCGAACTGGCTGAACGGTCTATCCGTTACCCAGACCAATGATGGTGAAACGATATTGTCAGGTTGTATCCGAGATCAATCTGCACTGCGCGGTCTCATAAACATGATAGCGGATCTGAATCTACCTCTATCCTCAATAGAATCGAAAAAGATCAAAACCTCCACAGAATCTGAGATGAGGAGGTGAAAATATGTGAAAGGAATATTAATTAGTTACTGAAACGAACCCAGACAATTAAAAATAAGAAAATAATGGAGGGAAAAATGAAAAAGGTATTTATGGCATTAGTTACAATTCTGGCAGTAAGTATACTGGTAGTCGGTTGTGGTGAAATGGTGGATACCACAGTAAGTGATTCATCGGAACAGGAACAAAGACACGATTCATCTGGTTCTCAGGAAACAATACAAGGATCACCAGAAACCGAATCTAAAACCACAATATCTCCTAGTATGGGAATATCGCTAGAAGATTTTATATCGGATCTAACGGAAACCGGATATAAGGGTGCAGAGTCTTCAAGTACGGAAACAGAATTCCCGTCATCACTGGAAGAAACCATATTAGGGCCAACGGGAACCGGGTATAAAGCCGTGGAGTCTCCGGACATGGAAGCAGAATTCCCGTCATCACTGGAAGATCTCATACTCGGCCCAACGGGGACCGGATATAGATCTGCAGATACTCCTTGATCTGAAACTAGTATTGTCATGGTAAAAGGAACCTGTTTTCAGGTTCCTTTTGTATTTTTATATTTTCCTTACATATATGGTCTTTGGAAAGATAGAAATGAAAGGAGTAGTTTGCATAATAGAAGAGAGAAAATAGTCTGTACCATTTCCTGGATTTTTAAGTAGGCTAAAATGATATAAAGGAGGTTGGAATTTTGCGTGAAATGGCGGTTCTTATATAATAATGAG
>DUFA01000092.1 GCA_011191975.1 Dehalococcoidia bacterium | reverse complement strand
TTATTGGATATTTCCCGCCGTTATGGTACAGCCTGGCATTTACGGCAGAGTCCGATGAATTCAAGTAAGTGTCCGTCTATTCTAAAACCACTCTCTTCGGAAAGGTTTTTCTCCAGGCTGTTGAGATAGTGACTGGTGAAGTCCACTACTATTCCGCAGCCGGAGCATATCAGGTGGTGGTGGTGCTGCTGGGAACCCATAGTATAACTACGACAATTACCCCCGGAATGTACCTCGCAGATAAGCCCGAGTTCAGCAAGGATCTCCAGAGTTCGGTAAATGGTCACCAGTCCGGTACCGGGGTATATATCACATATTTTTTCATAGATATCATTAGGAGTAAGGTGATCGCTGGATGACGTGACTACCTGAACGACAGCCCGGCGCTGCGGTGTCAGCTTGTAGCCGTGCTGTTTTAGTATTGAGTATATTTTCCTTTGGGTTAATTTCATAGTTATAAATGAAAATGGTTTTCAATTAGGATAATAAACAAGGATATTCTTGTCAAGGTTTCAAAGACTGGCAGGTATGAAGATAAAGATCAGATAGGCATTGTAAGGAGTAAGTCTGTGATTCGTTGTTGGAGTATTCAGGTAATCTGTTAGTACAAGTTATCATCCTAATTCAGGATGAGATCGAGGGCGAAAGATTCCGGCCAATATTCAATGAAGATTCTTCGTCAACCTGTAGCTGACTTGGAATGTAAATCTGTTACCCCTGAACCTTATTCATTACCGCTTTAACCTTGCCTTCCATCGTTGTCGGCTTGTCACGGCGATCATCGATGCTGATGCTGGTTACTACACGGTGTATTCCCTGTGAAAAGGGGAGTTCGTGCATTTCCTTTACCAGTTCCAGTATCTTGTCGAGTGAACCTTCAACAATTGTCGCCATAGGTGTTACCTGATAGCTTATATCGGTTGCCTTTTCAAGCACGCTGATGCAGGCTGATATAATATGACTCACTCCGGTTACTCCGGATCCGAAAGGATATATCTTTACTTCCGCAATGACTGAGTTTTTCATCACCATTCCCCCCTGTTAACCTTTTCTAGTAATTATCATACCTTTCGGAAACGATTTTAACTAATTATATGCGAATGCGCCGAAAGTTTGACAAAAACGGTATAAAAGAGTAAATATCATATATTGCTTTGGTTGAATGATTATGATATACTTCTTTTCTCTAGCATGATATGCCGGACGATAAAGGCATATCATGCTATTATTAAGGTAAATCGATAAATGATCCAGCGAAATACAACTCATACAATGAACTCCGGTACCTACTATTTATACCGGAAAATGCCGCACCGGCTGTTTTCAAGAACAGTCTGTAAGACGAACAGGTGGTCGGTGCCGCTAATCTATTTCGCTTAAGACCGGATTGGACTGAAACCGCACCGGCAATTATCCGGGATTGCATCCAACGACAATAGCTTATCTACTGATACCTTATTATATGTGAAAAGAATCCGGGCTGGCAGATAAGCAGGAGGAAGAAGAAGTGAGTAAAAAAACCGAACAAGCCCGTACTCGCCTGGAAGACGAAAAGAAACGTATTGAAAACGAACTCACACAACTCAGTCTTGACGCAAAGTCCACTGACGTCAGACGCGAAGGGAGTCCGTTCGGTAAAAGGGAAGAGGAGGCTACGGAAAGCCTGGAGTTTGAAAAACGACTTGCCCTGGAAAAGCAATTATACGAACAGCTTGCCGATATTGGGCACGCTTTACAAAAGATTGAAGATGGTACCTATGGCCTGTGCGATAGTTGCGGCCAACCCATTGCAGAAAACCGGCTTGAAGCACTTCCACAGGCGAGTTTATGCATAGAATGCAAGGCAAAGAATGCAAAAACTCGAGTCTAGCAGATGGTGGTGGTGGAGTCTTGTCTTTGTCATTACCGCTGCAGTAATAATAATCACCGATCAACTGACTAAAAACTGGATAAGAACCTATACCGGCGAATTTCCTATATTTGAAATTGGGATATTCCGCATTATCGATGTCCAGAATACAGGATCATCTTTCGGTCTTTTCCCCGGGCAGAATTTCATTTTAACCATAGTAGCGTTTTTCGGAATAGCGCTTGTTCTTGGTCTCGGAGCGGTTACTACCTTACGCTACCCTCTCCTTGATACCTGGTACACCAAGTTTATTCTGGGATTGATATTCGGTGGAACTGTTGGAAATCTGATCGACAGGTTGGCGCGAGGTTACGTGACCGATTTTATCGATATCGGGCCCTGGCCTACCTTTAATATTGCTGATTCTTCGATGGTTTGCGGAACCATCCTGCTGGCATCGTATATCCTGTTTTCAAAAAGGGTCAGGGCTATTTTCAACGCCTGAATTACTGCACAGATTTTACCTTCTCCATTATCGCGGTAAGTGTTACTCCGAGTTTTTCATTTATCACCACGTCAGCATATCTGTCATGTGGTGTCGGTGCAAGGTTGATTATTACCAGCTTTGCCCCGCGATTCTTGGCCATTAAAGGCAACTCCGCGGCAGGATAGACCACGAGCGAGGAACCGCAGGCCAACAGCAGGTCACATTCTGAAGCTTTTTTCTGGGCTTCACGTATTTCTCTTTCCGGCAGCGACTGGCCGAACTGGATGACATCGGGTTTCATAATGCCGCCGCATTTTTCGCATAACGGTACTTTTTCTCCGGCTTCCAGCCTGATGAAGATATCATCCATCGGGTATCTGCTGCCGCATTCCAGGCATAAAGCTCGAGTCCAGGTACCGTGAAGCTCGATCACCATTTCATTGGGAATACCCGACTTCTGATGAAGGCTGTCACCATCCTGAGTGATGATACAGTCTAGCTTCCCCATCCGGTGGAGTTCATCAATAGCACGGTGACCGGCGTTCGGTTCTGCTCTGGTGATAAGTGGCCAGAGGTGTCTCTGCCGTTCCCAATATTTTTCCCGGCTTGCCTGGTTGGTGAGGAATTTCTGGTAGGTGAGTTCGTTAGGATCGTACTGATCCCAGATACCGCCGGGACTGCGGAAATCCGGGATGCCTGATTCTGTACTAATACCGGCGCCGGTGAACACCACTATCTTTTTCGATAGTTTGATTATTTCAGCTACTTCTTGTATCTTGTCCATTCTACTCTTTCGGTTTTCCGTTATTATACACTATTCTTGCCTATTGACAGGTGCACATTATCCTTATATAATCCATTCCCGTAACTATCTAATAAATGGAGGAATCATTGGTTCACTGGAAAAACCATAACCTGGTAATAGTGTTTCTACCGGCAACGGTAGAAAAGAAGGGGTTGGTGTATTTCCATTAACTTGACATAATGTATTAGTTGAAATAGAAACAGGAAAAAGCTAAGCCCGGGAAATTAAAAGCCCGGGTTTTTTTATTGTCATTAGAACGGAGATGAAAAAATGAAAAAGATCCATCATGATATCGAGTTCACGGTACTAAGGAAAAAATTGAAAAATACAGGCAGCATAGAAGAGAAGATATCGTTACTTGAGCAACTTGTAACTTTGCAGCCGAGAAATCCGAAGAACCTTGCACTAAGGCGAAAGTACAGGGAAGAAATGGATACACTTCGTCTAAAGAAGACATCGAAAAAGAGTGTTACGGTATCACCTTACGACGGTATCCACTATAAAAGACTGATGGTTATTATCGGTGAGGCTAATACCGGAAAAAGCACCCTGCTGAACCGGCTGACCGGCGGGGATGTGGAAATTAAGGATACTCCATATACTACCTATAAACCAGAAGTCCAGATGATGATTGTTAAGGGCGTATCGATACAGGTGGTCGAGGTACCGGCGCTATTTCTTGGTGACACGGATACAGCCAAGTACAGGTTTATCAGGAATGCCGATGTTATTTGCATATGCGTGAAAAGCAGAGATGAGTATGATTCGTCGTTTAAAAAATTAATGAAATACTCGATCATACCTGTGAATGAACCGTTATCAGCCGAAAAGAAACAACAGAAGGCCGGTACGGAGATTGTTGAAAAACCGGCGATGGTAGCAACCTGGGATCCGAATATTGAAGTGCCCGACTTTATTGTCCTTGATATCAATGATAAAGACTCCGTATCAGACCGAATCTACGAGCTGTTCAACATCAAGCGGATATTTCTTGCTTTGCATGGTGAGATCCAGGAACACCCCCGGGTTTTTCCTGCTGAACAGGAAGTCACCGTGTATGATTTGCTAAACAGCCTTGATAAGAGACTGATAAAAAGGTTTAAGAGAGCCAAAATTATCCACAACAATCCCTCTGTACCAGACACTCAGTCGGCAGGTTTCGAATATACACTAAACGATGGAGATATGGTGGAGATAATCTCTTCCTGACCAATGATAGTACATTAAGAACAGCATTTGACATGCCATACCTGCTGCGATATGCTTTTTTAGCAAAGCAAATATGACCAAAAAGTGTTGGTGTAGAAAGGAGATTTTTACATGCAGGGTATAAAGGCCGTTGCAAAAATATTAAAGGCCGAAGGGATAGAATTTATAAGCGGGTTCCCGCAGAATTTCCTGTTCGAGGCGGCTGCGGGAGAAGGTATAAGAACGATTATTACCAGGACTGAAAGAGTTGGAGTTGGAATAGCGGATGGATATACTCGGGCTTCTCTCGGTCAAAAAACGGGCGTCTGCGCGATGCAGAACGGGCCTGGAGTCGAGAACGCATTTTCCGGTGTAGCCCAGGCGTACAGTGAAGGAGTTCCAATACTTGTTCTGCCAAGCGCTTCGCCCCGAAGGCGAATGGTTCCGCCTAATTTCATTGCTCCAAAAAGCTACGGACCTATTACCAAGTGGTCGGATACCATATTATTTGCTGATCAGGTCCAGGAGATGTTGAGAAGGGCGTTCACCTATCTTCGGACAGGCCGTCCCGGTCCGGTATTGCTGGAAATTCCGATGGACGTGAATAACGAGGAATTCGATGACGCTTTGTTCAAATACACACCGGTAAGGGGCTTCAAACCTTCGGGTGATCCCGTTGCAGTCAGGGAAGTGGCGAGGGCTTTGATAGAAGCGAAAAATCCTGTTATTCGCGCCGGGCAGGGAGTGCTGTTTGCTAATGCATCCGACGAACTCGTAGAACTGGCTGAATTGATCCAGATCCCGGTGTTTACGACTATGAATGGTAAAAGTGCTTTCCCGGAAAATCATCCGCTTTCACTCGGTGCCGGCGGCAGGACGCGACCGAAGATGGTGATACAGTTCCTGAATAAAGCTGACCTGGTATTCGCCATTGGCTCAAGCTGTACCAAGGAAGGTTTTACCACGCCGATTCCAGATGATAAGAGGGTCATCCAGTCGACTATTGACGACAGGGATATCAATAAAGATTACAACGTGGACAATGCGATTATCGGTGATGCCAAGCTGGTTTTACGGCAGCTTATCGACGAGATAAAGGCGCAGGGCGGCAAGACGGCAGCAGGAAATGTTGCCGCTGATATAGCCAGGATTAAGGACGACTGGCTGGAGGAATGGATTCCCAAACTGACCTCTGACGAAGTGCCGATTAATCCCTACAGGGTCATTTACGATCTTATGCAGACGCTGGACAGGAATGAAACGATAATTACCCATGATTCCGGTAATCCTCGTGACGCCCTGGTACCGTTTTGGGAAACACTCATTCCGGGCGGATATATAGGCTGGGGTAAATCAACAACACTTGGTGGCTCACTTGGATTCGCCATGGGTGCAAAACTTGCCAGACCGGACAAGACAGCGGTTGCCTTCATGGGTAATGCAGCCTTCGGCATGGTTGGAATGG
>DUFA01000091.1 GCA_011191975.1 Dehalococcoidia bacterium | reverse complement strand
TTATCCATGCTGTTTGGGCAACGGTGGTGATTATACGTAATGATGAAAAAGCAATAACCAGATTTCACCATTTCAGTGTCATTGTATGGGTAATCTGGTTGATTCCTTATTTTACAGGTTTCTTTGTTTCAATGAGTTAATTGAACAAAAAAATTAGCAGCGGCGGAATTCGAACCTTATCGCTGATAGCTTTAGACATCGCTAAGATTAAAGGTCTATGTATTCCTTCGGTTCAAAATTTTTGTCTCTTGTCCAGATGGTAGCTTTTCCTTTGAGACGGTAAAGCGCTACAACATCGATTCCATGCTTTTCAACTGTAGGTTTCATAAATGGTCGTTCTTCAACCATTTTCTCTTTAGCCTCGATATCATCGATTATTTCTGCCTTCCCACTCACTCTTACCTGGATACCTGCTTTCATATCATTAAAACACAGTTCAATCTGCGGATTATTAACTACCTGCTGGTGGATATCCTTGATTGTCCAGGTCTGGATAATGATACCGTTTTCATCGGCTTTTGGTATACCCATGGCACGGACACGTGGCTGGTTTCCTTCTACAGTTGCCATATATGCAGTAGGATTGGCTTTTATAAGTTCTAGGATTTCTTCTTTTGTCATATCAATCACCTCGTATAAATCGAAAACTGGCAGCGACTGGATTTGAACCAGTGACCAAGGGCTTATGAGTCCCCTGCTACATTCTAGTTGGACATCGGGATGTTTGTTACATCATGCGTATAAATATCTGATAGCGTTTACATTTTCAATACAGCAATAATAAACAATAAATTGAAGTATAAAGAATTCAGCTACAGGATGCGAGCGGTTGAAAGAATATACTCTGCGGTCTTTTGAATAGCTACCCAATCATGGTTTGTCAGTGTGAATCGCCTGTCGACCTGTAATGTCCATCCCTGAAACTCCTTAGAATAACTATGAATCGTCAGGTTACCGATATTTTTCGCCAGACTCTTTATATCTTCATCGTTTGAGAGTGTTTCGGATAGCCCGGTACCGTAATCACTTCCCTTCCATGTCACGTCGACTACGTTACCGAATATTGGAAAAGTCTTTTTACGTATTGTTTTTATGTCAAGCGTTTTATGATCAGGGACAGGTCTCTCATCAGGTATACCAAGAATGACCCACCATCTAGGAGGGCTATTTTTACTTCCGTCCTTTTTTAGGATGTTTATCCATCGGACTAATCCTTCCGCTATATCAATAATTCCAAGAGAACGCTGGTACCATGCGTTCTCAATCTTTTCTTCTAGTCGATTACGCTCAGACATGACAGCAATCACGCCTAGTGAGTTAAGGTTCTGGGCTAATTTATCTCTTGTTTTATCGCGGAAAAATTCTTTCATTCTTTGGAATTATATCACCTGGTATCAGCAGAAACAATTGAACTATTGGATTTCTTAAACAAACATCGGGATGTTTGTCCAGTGGTAGACAATTCACAGTAAAATGAAGGAAGTACCAAAGGTATATAGGGTCTTTTCTCATCACCCAGACGTGACTCTTAATGAAGTTGGATGATTTGTGCTTCAGCTTTACCTGAGTTAATCGTTAGCAAACCTACGGTACCCAATTCCAACTTGTAGTGAGGGAACGTCGGGCTGCCTGGATTTATATAAAGGATACCTGAATGATTTTCCAGCACAGCTTCGTGGGTATCGCCAAAGATAAACACATCAGGTGGATTTTCATACTGAAGTACTGAAATAGGAGGCCAAGCTTGAGGCCCTCTGTGTATGAGCCAAATGGTCACGTCCTCGAAAGTGAGGACTTGCTGCAACTTTACACGTTTATCATCTGCTATATCAAAGAGGTCCTCGTCACCCCTGGATACCAATACCGGTGCAATTGTTTCCAGTTCATCCAGTACATAAGGCCAAAAAACATCTCCGGCGTGAAGAATCAGGTCAACACCACGGAAAACACTCTTTATCTGCGATGGAAGTTCTTTTGCGTGGTGAGGAATATGTGTATCTGAAATCAGGCCAATAATCACTATGCTGGAATATTATATTTCAACTCGGTCGTTTTTTCAACCTAGAAGAGATTGTATCATGTTTTATCTTGGCATTTTTTATGGTTGTACCAAGACGGAGCAACATAATCTACTACCTAGTCCAAGTTAAAACGAGTGGCAGGAATCGGATCAAGAGCGCGCATCCTCATAATGCGGAAAAAATGATAGATAGAGTAAAGTCCGGTTATCAAACCGTCCCCACTGCCACCAGCTATGGAGATCCCCAAGGCATGAAGCCCGTTAAATAGGCCTGATTTTGCGTAGACCCTGTACATTTTAGTTATAAAATACTTTACCATTCCGCTGACATCACCCCAGTAAACCGGACTTCCTAGTATTAATCCTGAGCAATTAGTGATTTTTCCGCCAAGGTATTCCAAATTTTTATCGTTATATGAGCATTTCAAATCCAAAGAACAAGTTGCTGCCAAATAATCCAAGCAAGGCTTTACCATATAGTCCGACATTTGAAGCAGTTCAGTTTTTGCTCCAGCTTTTCTTGCACCTTTTAAAGCGCCGCTCACTAACTGGTTTGTTAATCCTATCTTATTAGGCCTGCCTACCAGACCAAGAATTATTTCAATACCAGCCATCAAAATACTCCTTAGCTTAAAATAAAGCGTTATCAAAATTGTTAAGTGGAACCAAAATAGTCCGAATCGGCAAAGATTAGTTCTTGATAAAATCCCAATAGAAAAACATCGCCCTAATACATTTCAGCTAACTTTCCTTATTCCAACCCTGATTGCGGTTTCGATAGTACCACAAATGGGATCCATATGTTCCCAATCCATTGGCAGCAGGGTATCAAAATTGCTCCCCTTCCCCCTAGCTATCGGCTGTCCTTTTGCCCAGTGTCCGGCTGTGGCGGCAATTCCTACCGTCAGGGGATGGTGTCCCTCCATCGTTTTTAGTGTACCCGTAACTTTACGTCCCTGGTACGTTTCCACTTCGACGGCATCACCATCCTTAATTCCTTTTTGTTTAGCGGTAGCCGCATTCATAGTAATGTTATAAGTGTAGGGATTCATAAGACTGGCTTCATCAAGCCACGGCTGCTCCATAGTCGATGAAGCACTGTGCAGGATATCACGGTAAGAATAACAACAAAGGTCATGCTCAGGGTCGGTGACTTTGTGATTTTTGCAGGGAAACCATGAAATGAGCGGTGTATATTGCTCGGAGTTGAATTCAAGACCTGTTTCCGCATTTATTTTTTCGATTTCCTCTCCCATGTGCGCCAAGAACTCCATATAAATAGGTATCCTCAAGTCGAGAAACCACATCCAGTAGGCTTCCTCTACCTTCTTCGGCCACTTGATAAAACCTTTTTTCTTAAACCATTCCCAGTCATGCTCGGGACCGAACATGCTCTTTACAACTCTATCCCCTACTTCAGCTATCGTCGGTCTGTCCTCAGGTTTGAGCTGGTACTCATCTTTTATAGGCCATATACTATTAAATCTAGCATTAGCCTCGGCAATCAGTTCCCGATCCCACTTCTCACCCAGCCTGTCCAGTATTTCAAGGCCGACCTCGTAAGAGTGCCTCCTCTGTGCTTTTGGCTCCACTACCGGCTGGGCTATATGGTAGCACCAGTCGTCCATACCCCAAGCATGGTTGAAATTCTGCGCAAGGCCATTAGCCCAAGCTCCTTCTTCCAGATAACAGGTGTCCGGCAGGACGATATCGGCAAAACCCTCGGTTGTCTCAGAATTAAAAATCTCGAAGCTGATAATAAACGGTATCTTCTCGAATGCTATCGCGACCGAGTCCTGATTGCCGGTGCTCATTACCGGATTGGTAGCCAGAGTTATCAGCATTTCGACATCATAAGTAGCACCCATTTTCCTCCAGATTTCTTCACGGTCACTACCGCCAACAATATATTTATGGATGCCTATTGGCTGTATGTCCAGAAGATATGGCTGCCTGGTAAGTTTAGGAAACTGGATAGGCCATTCGCCGTGAAATGGCATATTGGGGTTTGACAATCCACTACTGGCGCCAAAGCGCTCATTCTGCAGAAAACCATCAAGACCCTTGAATACTGACCACTT
>DUFA01000090.1 GCA_011191975.1 Dehalococcoidia bacterium | reverse complement strand
ATTGTGCTATTTTCAGTAAATTATTTCCTACATCTTTTCATTACCTTCTCGTAACGCTTCTGCAAGTCCAAGAACGTTGATAAGCCTGGACTGGTCGGAAAGTACCAGCTTGGTGTTGTCCTGGAGTGACGCTTGTGTTACCTGTAGTTGTTTTAAAAGTTGGGCGTTACCGATAAAGAAAGCATCGGCTGCTTTCGATACGTTTTCTATAGCCTGGGCTTCACCCTCAGCCCTGAGAATGGCAGCCTGCCGGTCACCTTCGGCTTCGAGAATCGCCTTTTGCCTGGTGCCCTCAGCAACGAGAATAGCATTCTGCTTGTCACCCTCAGCTTCAAGGATCTGCTTCTGCCGGTAGGCTTCAGCTTCGAGAATGGTCGCCCTCTTTTCACGTTCTGCCTTCATCTGCTTGGACATTGCGTCGGAGATATCACGTGGCGGCTCGATCTCCTTGACCTCGACCCTGGTTACCTTGACTCCCCATTTATCTGTCGCTTCATCGAGTGTGCTTGTTAAGGCAGCATTGATGCGTTCTCTCGAAGACAACGACTCGTCGAGAGACATTTCACCAACTACGTTCCTGATATTGGTCTGCGCCAGCTTACTTACCGCTATAAAAAAATTCGCCACTTCGTAGCGCACTGCTTTGGCGTCGGTCACGTAATAGTAGACCACGGCATCGATCGTCACAGTTACATTATCATTGGTAATAACAGGCTGGGGAGGTATGTCAATAACGGTCTCTCGCATATCGACCCTGGTCACAAGGTTGTCGATAAATGGAATAAGAAATCTGAGGCCAGGCTCCCAGGTCTCCTTGTATCTTCCAAATCTCTCGACGATTCCTCGTTGAGCTTGATGTATGATGGTAATGGATTTTGCTAGCAGTACGACTGCCAGCACCAGTATGACTATCAGAACAATATATCCAGCTGACATAATATTATTCTCCTCCTTCGTATTTCTTAACGGTTAACGTCGCTCCGGCTACACCGGTAACCACTATCTCATGACCTTCGGGATTATCTTCATCTGCTTTTGCCCTCCAGTTCTCGTTTCTCACTTTAACGCGTCCTACATTACGCTGTTTGATATCCGTTAATACAATTCCAGTGCTACCGATAACAGCATCGATATTCGTTTTCTCAAGCTCTACCGCAGTCCACTTGTGAACGTATTTCCTCCCGAGAAAAACGTACAGAATACATATTACAGCGGTAATAATAACCGTCACTCCCCAGAGTTTAAACGGCCAGGATATGAGTCCACCAATAAGAAACGCTGTTCCTACAAAGACCATATCCAGCCCGGTATCGATGCCTAAAAGTAATTCAAGCAGGATGAAAAACAGACCGGCACCAACAAATATCAGCCACAGCCACAAGTCTGAGAAGTTCAGAACTCCTTCGCCATTCATATCAGTCACTCCTTTTCAAGAGGTATCTGGTATTTATTTTACATAATTATTTTATCTTTCTGCCAACTGGAATAACATACAGGGGAGTCAGATTTTGAGGTAGATCTAAAACGTTTGCCACCTGGTCGTCATAAATAGCACCGGCAGTGACAAGACCAAGATCGAGAGCAGTTGCCTGAAGGCACAAGTTCTGGGCGGCATGACCTGCTTCGAGAGTGCCGAATCTTTCTCCCTTGTCTCCGAACCTTGCTGTCATTTTCCCGTAATCAACGGTAACGACGAACGATGCCGCGCCCTGGCGGACAGAAGCTTGTCCCATGGCGGCGTCCGCCAGTTCATTCCTGACATCTCGGTCAATAATACGCTCTATGGTGTTTCCTTCAGGTTTATAAATATATACCCCAGCCATAATTTCCGGAACATTCCCGGCAACTACATAGATACTCAAAGGATATAATGCTACAGCAGACGGCGCCGTTCGATGACCGGCGTCGTCGGTTATACCCTGTGCAGCCCAGAGTAACTGAGATACTTCCTGCAGTGTTAGGGACTCATTACTGTAACTCCGGATTGAACGCCTATAAAGCAGACTCTCTTCAAGGGATATTTCACTTTCGTATCGTGGTTCAGGCAACCTTATGATTTCCGAACTATCCATCGCCAGTTCATTCGCTGCTTTGCCATCCGAATTACCACATCCGGGGCAAGTCAACAGCATAAGAGTGTAAAAAACTAGTACACATATTCGTAATTGCCAGCTATCCATATCAAATACACACTGTTTCTGTTTGTTCATTCATGATAATGGAAAATAATACTAAAATAAAGAGACACCGTAGATATTTGAGATTCTTGCGTGGTGTCTCTCGCTACTCTATTCACATCTGTCCATATCTCAGATAAGCTGGGACTTTTTATACCTGGCAAACCTGGAATAAGCGCCTTCGTATTCTTTCACCATTTCTGCCGGTAACTTTTGTCGGAACTGCTTGATCTGGGTATCATAAGTTGTTGTGGCAACCTTGGCGTTGTACCAATTGCGTAATTCCGCATTACACTTCGGGCACAACCTGACTATTTTTGCTCTGCGCATTCGCGCCTGTTCCATAACTTCTTTAGGTACAACATAGTGCTTTTCAATGGATCGAGAATCCACCTCACTCCCGCATAACTGACAGGCCAGACTTTGTATTCTTGCCATATTCCCGTTCTCCGAACTCCGGGTGATTCACAAGATCGGGCAAGTTGTTAAAGAGTGTAAGGACTAGAGTTTAGTTTCTTAATTCCATTTTGTCAATAGTGAATATCAAAGAAACCTGACAAACACAATGAATTTCAGAAAAGAATGGCTATTTTTCTGTGATGAAGTCCTTTATAGCTTCTTTATAACGATTATAGAGGTAGCCGCTGACGACTAAAAGGATTCCCAGACCGACAAAGGCGAATATGCGGTATACCTGTTCAAGGGCAAAAACATCATAGACATATACTTTAATGATCGGTATGGTAAATAATCCAAGGCCGGCCAATCTCATATATCGGGAGCGGCGAGTAATACCCAATACTAGGAGTATTATTGAATAGATAGCCCATAAAGCTGTAAGAGATAGATTACGAACACTCTTGATATTTTTGATGTTTTCCATTATGCGAGTATCATAAATCTCCCTGGAAAAATAACCCCAGATTTCCATACTCAGTATCACTAAAACTAATACATTCGCTATTACAAGGAAAACCGGATATACACTAAACGGGGCTTTTTCATTCTCTGGCAACAATTCATAGTATCTATGTACAATGAAGGCTGTAAGAAAGAAAGTCACTATGCTAACAGAATAAGCAAGGAATCTGTCATTCGCAAACGGAACAAACGTATTTATCATCACATGGCTGTCCCATATCAACAGCCTGGCAATCACTGCGAAAAACACAATATACCCGAAATAGCGGTACAAAGGGAATTTGAACCTGAAAGACAACCATACCAGCAATGCACCTTCTGCAGACCAGATTACGGTGGTCCATGCCATATCACCCAACTGGGCGGGGATAGCAACATTTACCGACAGTAAAGCGATGCCTATAACCAGCATGAATGAAGCAGATTCTTTCTCGCTCTGACGTCTTAATATATAAGCTAGCAAACCGAAAAACATAGCGATAATAAAGAACGACAATCCAGCCCACGCGTTCATAGCTACACCAAATATTCCGCTGACGATATAAAATGCTATTGCATCGATAAGCAACAATACGAAGTCAGTGTATCCCTGGGATCGCCGCCAGATAACCTGATTCAGGATGGTCACTCCCGCTAGTGGAATTAGTAGTGCGATCTGCCATTCTTCACCTGGCGATACAGTAGCATTGAGGTATGAAATAACTTCAGCAACGATAATCCAGAGAGAAAATAGGTTTGCAGCAACCAGGAAAAACCGGAAATTAAATATTGTGGAATGCTCATATTCCGTTAGTTGGTCATCTCGACGCCAGAGGATTACACCTGTTATGTATAATAAGGCTATCGTTATAATAAAAGCGAGGAATCGTTCGTTTAATATTGGTGTATATGCCCGGGTAGGAAGATCGGTATCGAAAAACATCAGGCGGACGAACGCAGCAATATATACCAGGTATCCACTAATCCTGAGTCTGGGTAATCCAGTTTTCAGAGAAATCCACATAAGAACGGATGCCTGGGCACCCCACGCAATCGTCGTCCATGCTCTGTCACCAATCTGAACAGGGATAGCAATAGTAAATAACAACAAGGCTATTCCCAGAGCGAAGACGGGAAGTCTTGAGTCTGCCAGATTCTTTCGTTTCAGTAAATATGCCAGTCCACCGTAAAACAGAGCAAGTAAAAAAGTAAATCCTCCAAGCCATACTCTGTAATTATCGCCAAGTAGTCCGAAACTCATGCAATAATAACCAGTAGCATTAGCGACCATAAGCATATAGTCCAGCGAGTCCGGCATCCTTCGCCACAGTACGTGATAGAAAGTTGTAACGCCAACGAAAATAAGAAATATTACTGTAAGACTGCCCTGAGATATCAACAGACTAACGTCATCACCAAACCGGAAATACCACACTCCGTAGATTAATACGGAACCAGCGAAGGCCAGTATATTGAACCATTTCCAGTTACGGAATGTTGATAGATACAGTACACCTATATCCACTATAAAGACGTATACCAGCAGCCAGATACTGATCGCAGGATCATATGTTCCTGATCCTGGTCTCGAGGTGACTGCCAGGATAAGCGGAGCTGTAAAAGCACCTATAATACCAAGTATTGCAAGTGCCATTGAATCATATTTCAAAGCAATTAGAGCTGAAAGTGCACTAATACAAAATAATAGTACAATCGCGGGAATCAAGCTGATTAAACCGAAAAATGCATACGCAGCAAAAACCGAGAGATAAAGCAACGCTATACCACCACCACTGATTGCCTGGGCAAAGGTCGGGTATTTTCTTCTCCATAAGTGTCCGCCGCCAAGTAGGAGAAAACCTACTACGATACCTAGAATTACTCTACCGAGAGGACCTAGCCAGTTATTATCAAAAGCGAATTTAAGGAAAAACGCCGCGCCTATAATGAGGGTAAATACCCCAATCCTGGCAAGCCAGTTACCACCCAGCATCTGTTCCCATTCACGCTGTATTGCAGACGGCTCCTTTTTAATCGCAGGTGTGGAAGCAGCAGTTGTCTCCTCCACTGGACTAATCCAGGTTTCAACGACAGGCACTGGCTTTTCAATTTGTTCTTCAACAATTGCTTCATGAACTTCCGGTTCTTGTTCCAGAGTTTCAAGAATTCCTTTCTCTTCTGTAATGTCAGGCTCAACAGGTTCAAAGTCCACCGGTAAGATGCCGTGTTCACGCTCAATTGATGACAGCCGGCCATTCAGATTACTTATGAGAAGTCGTAAACGCCGGATCTCACGTTGTAATACATTGATATCGTTTTCCTGAGTGGAATTATCAGAGGCTGAGTTCCGCGCCGTATCAATAAGAGATGAGCCGCAGTGAATGCAGTAACTGCCTTCAACTGGTGTTTCCAGTCCACAATTTCTGCATATCATTGTGTTTTTTTCCTGTACGAACCGAATGTTAAATGAGTTTATGCGCTTTAAACAGGTTTGTCAATAGCTAAAAATAAACATAGCTAAAAATAAATTAATAAAATTTGCTTGAGTGCTTTTTCGGCAGGTGTTAAAATGATTTTTAGAAAGGATGTTCTGATGCCTCTCGATTCTATCGTTGTCAAAGGAGCCCGTGAACACAATCTCAAGAATATCGATGTTGTCATTCCACGCGATAAGCTGGTGGTCATTACCGGCGTCTCCGGCTCAGGGAAAAGTTCCCTGGCATTCGATACCATTTACGCTGAGGGACAGCGACGTTATGTCGAATCGCTTTCAGCTTATGCCCGACAGTTCCTTGGCAGGATGGAAAAACCAGATGTAGATTATATAGAAGGTCTCAGCCCGGCGATATCCATCGACCAGAAAGGCCCCAGCAAGAATCCCCGTTCCACGATGGGAACCATAACTGAGACGTACGATCATCTTCGTCTTCTATTTGCTCGTGTTGGTCATCCTCATTGTCCCCAGTGCGGTAGAGAAATCGCAAGCCAAACAGTACAGCAGATAGTCGACTCTATTCAACGTATAGAAGAAGGCAGCCGGATCATGATAATGGCACCTCTCGTAACCGATCGAAAAGGTGAATATTCGTTTATCTTCGAAGACCTGCGTAAGTCAGGTTATGCCAGGGTGAGAGTTGACGGTGGAATTCACGACCTCTCGGATGAATTTGACCTGGACAAATATAAAACACATTCTATAGAAGCTGTAGTGGACAGGTTGGTTATTGGTCAAAGTGACAGCCAGATACGTATTGCCGATTCAGTCGAGACTGCCTTGAAGCTGGGAAACGGCGTCGTGCTGGTATCTATCATAGATGGCGAGGAAATTCTTTTTTCAGAGCATTTTGCCTGTGTGTACTGCGGGCTCAGTTTCGGGGAAATAGCCCCTAGGAATTTCAGTTTCAACAATCCCCACGGAGCCTGCCCGGTCTGCACCGGCTTGGGATACAAACAGGAGATCGATCCTGACCTGATAATCCCGGATCACAAACTCTCGATAGCGGAAGGAGCCATTCACCCGTACCGCAGCCATACCTGGTACTATTATCACCTTGAAAATATCGCTCGAAGTGCAGGATTTTCACTCGATACACCGGTCAAAGATCTCACCAAAGAACATGTAGCCCTGATCCTGTATGGCGCGAACAGGCAGCCGCGCCGAAAAAGTTTTCGCTTTGGGCGTCGGAGAGAATTCAATACCGGAATGGAGGGAGTAATTCCGCGTCTTGAAAGACTTTACCGCGATACTTCATCCGATTACTCCAGGATGGGTATTGAACGGTACATGGTCCTCAGGGAATGTGCTGCCTGCGGAGGTAAACGACTCAAACCAGAATCGCTGGCAGTTACCATCGACAATATGAATATTATGGATGTGAGCGCACTGTCGGTAAGTCGATTGCTGGAATGGATTGACAAGATCCCTAAATCCGTACTGACCGAACGTGAGTCTATCATTGCTTACCAAGTGTTGAAAGAGATCAGATCACGCCTGGGATTTCTTCAGAACGTCGGCCTGGACTACCTTACTCTGGATCGTCCGACTGCTACCTTAAGCGGTGGTGAAGCCCAGCGTATACGTCTGGCAACGCAAATAGGCAGTGGGCTGATGGGTGTTCTTTATATCTGTGACGAGCCGACAATAGGCCTGCATCCGGTAGATGGTTCACGCCTTATCCAGACTCTTTTAAGCTTAAGAAATCTTGGTAATACGGTATTGATAGTCGAGCATGATGAAGCGATGATGAGAGCGGCCGACCATATCATCGATATCGGACCCGGAGCAGGTGAACGCGGTGGGGAAATCGTCGCTGAGGGGACCATCGAAGATATCATGAAAGAGAAGGAATCGATTACGGGACAATACCTCAGCGGCCGAAAGAAGATCCCGACCCCGAAAAAACGCCGTCCTGGATCCGGTGAGGAAATTGTGATAAAGGGCGCCCGAGAAAATAACCTGAAGAATATCGATGTCAGTATCCCACTTGGTAAATTCGTTTGTGTATCGGGAGTTTCGGGAAGCGGTAAAAGCAGCCTTATTAATGAAATCCTTTATAAAAAGCTTTCACACACACTCTACCGCTCGAGAGACCTGCCTGGCGATCATGATGAAATAACCGGGATCGAGTATATAGATAAAGTTGTGGATATAGACCAGTCGCCTATCGGGCGTACTCCGAGAAGCAATCCGGCAACTTATACCGGCACCTTTACTCCTATCCGTGAACTGTTCGCCACTGTCCCGGAAGCCCGGGTGAGAGGTTACGCTCCGGGAAGATTCTCTTTTAACGTAAAGGGCGGACGCTGCGAAGCCTGCGGCGGTGACGGATATATCCAGATAGAGATGCAATTCCTGCCGGATGTGACTGTACCTTGTGAAGTATGTGAAGGAAAAAGATATAACCGCGAAGCCCTCGAAATCAAGTTTAGAGGCAGGAATATCGCTGAAGTCCTGAATATGACCGTGGATCAGGCTCTAGAGTTCTTTGAAAACTTCCCGAAGATAAAGAACAAATTATCAACGATCAAGGATGTTGGTCTTGGGTATATCCGGATGGGACAACCAGCTACGACACTGTCCGGTGGAGAAGCCCAGAGAGTGAAGCTGGCTACGGAATTATCCAAGAGGTCGACCGGTAAAACCCTCTATATCCTGGATGAGCCGACAACAGGATTATCCTTCGATGACGTGGCGGCTCTGCTCAGGGTGCTGCAAAGGCTGGTTGACGCCGGAAATACGGTGGTCGTTATTGAACATCACCTGGACGTAATGAAAAATGCCGACCATATTATTGACCTTGGACCTGGTGCCGGTGAAGCCGGGGGAGAGATCGTTACCTCGGGTACTCCGGAAGAAATTGCCATGGTTGAAGCGTCTGCCACTGGTAATTACCTGCGTAGTATTTTACATAAAGGTATAGAATTTGCATCTGTCGGGCAACAGGATTAGCCGTGTCTGATACCAATTTTACCTCACGAGCTACAAAGAAACCCAGGTTTTTCTATGGCTATGTAGTTGTCGCCGCCTGTTTTCTTGTAATGGTGGTAATGCACGGAGCTTTTAATAGTTTCGGCGTATTCTTCACTCCTCTGGAAACTGAGTTTAACTGCACTCGAGCCGTTCTATCCGGCGCGAATTCTGTTGCTTTCATCGTGATGGGTGTCTCGGCGATGCTTCTTGGTATTTTATCAGACAGGTTCGGACCCAGGCTGATATTAACGTTATCCGGGATTCTTTTCGGAATCGGCTACATGCTAATGTCTCAGGTAAGTACCATATGGCAGATTTATTTTTTCCTTTCTCTGGCAGGAATCGGTCTTAGTGCCGCAGATATAGTACCGCTGGCTACGGTGGTCAGGTGGTTTGTCAGGAAACGCGGTACCATGAGTGGCATAATGAAGGTGGGTACCGGCCTGGGAATGATGACTGTTCCCTTTATTTCCAGTCTTTTGATAGGTGCATACGGATGGAGTAATTCCTACCTGTTTCTTGGTATTGCTGTACTCGTAGCGGTAGTGCCGCTTTCACAACTCGTGCGAAGGGATCCGCGTGAAATGGGGCTGCTGCCGGATGGTGATGAGAAACCAACCGATTCCTACGTCTCACTTGATGAAGAAGGCCTGTCATTCCCCGAAGCATTAAAAACAAGACAGCTCTGGATGGTGTGCGCTTTTTATATGGCAGTCGTCTACTGTGGAATGACTAACCTGACACATATCGTTCCGTATGCAGAAGGTCTCGATATTCCAAAGACAACCGCCGCCGGCCTGGTATCAACCTATGGCGCCGTCAGTATGGGCGGCAGGATCGTGATGGGTTTTCTCGGAGATAGACTCGGACACAAACGGGCAATAGTGTTTTGTCTTATAATAGCTGTTGTCGGAATGGCCTGGCTCCAGGCTGCTAACGAGTTGTGGATGCTGTACCTGTTCGCCGCTGTATACGGCTTCAGTCACGGTGGGTTTTTTACGCTGATATCTCCGTTAATCGCCGGACTTTTCGGTACGAAATCGCAGGGTTCGCTTCTCGGTGTCGTGATCTTCTCCGGTACACTTGGCGGCAGTATTGGAATGACACTTTCGGGGTATATATACGACATTACTAGAAACTATACGATAGCATTTATTTTAATGCTAGGACTCGTTTTATTTGCACTTGTTAATATTCTGCTGATAAAACCAATTGTTAAAGGTGCTACAAATGATCAACCAGGTTGAATCAGGTAGAAAGAAATTTTTTTATGGTTATGTGGTAGTAGCCCTCGGCCTGTTCATCAATATGGTATTGGGGGGAACACTCTACACCTTCAGTGTCTTTTTCGAGCCGCTGTCAACTGAATTCGGTTGGACCCGGGCAGCAACCTCCGGGGCATTTTCTCTGTATATGCTTTTACACGGGTTTCTCTACATTATTACTGGCGAAATGAATGACAAACTGGGGCCTCGTATAGTTATGTCACTTTGCGGGTTACTGATGGGACTGGGGTATATGCTAATGGCACTTACCAGTGAGATCTGGCATATATACTTTTTTTACGGTGTAATTATTGCCGTGGGTATGAGTGGAGGTTATGTACCATTGATTTCCACTGTCACACGCTGGTTTACTGGGAACAGTAAACGCGGCCTGATGGTGGGTATATCGGTAGCCGGAGTCGGTCTAGGCACGATGATTTTTCCACCGCTGGCAAGATGGCTTATCGATAGTTACGGATGGAAAACATCATATGTGGTGATCGGTATTGCGGTCCTGGTTATTATTATGTTTGCTGCGCAATTCCTCAAACGCGCACCTGAGCAATTAATTAGTGACTCAGATAATTCGAGTAGTATTGATACTCAACAACAAGGTTTGTCACTTCAGAAAGCAGTGAAAACGCGGCAGTTCTGGTTGATCACATTCTCCTATTTCGGTTTCGGATTTCTACTCCAGGCTATAATGGTACACATAGTAATGCACATCATAGGACTTAGTATACCAGCTACAACCGCAGCCACCATGTTCATCGTTCTCGGCGGAGCCAGTGTTTGCGCCAGGATATCCTTAGGAAGTCTGGCCGACAGGATCGGCAACAGGTCTATCATCGTCGGAAGTTTTCTGTTACTTACGATAACTCTGTTATGGTTGTTTATCGCTAAGGAAATGTGGATGTTTTATATATTCGCAGCATTGTTCGGATTTGGATATGGTGGCATGGTAGCATCACAATCACCGATTGTCGCCGATTTGTTTGGGATGCGCTCACACGGAGTAATACTGGGAGTTATCGTCTCAACTATTACCTTCGGTTCTGCGGTTGGACCTGTGGTGGCTGGAGCTATATACGATGCTTCAAGCAGCTATAATGCCGCATTCATCGTTTGTGTTGTATTTGCGGTTATGGGTATAATATTATCCCTGCTATTGAGGTCTGTCTCAAATGGAGGTGATTAATGACACGCGAAGATGCGCTCGAAGCCATCAGGGAGAATGTAGAGAATGATAACCTTATCAAGCATATGGTAGCCACCGAGGCAATCATGAAAGCACTGGCAAAACGCTTTGGTGAAAACGAAGATGACTGGGCTCTTGCCGGACTACTTCACGATATAGACGTTGAACTTACCGAAGGTGATATGAACTGCCATGGTATGCTTGGTTGCGATCTGGTCAGGGAAATGGGCGTGAAATATGAGATTTCACAGGCTATACTGGCCCATAACGAAGTACTCGGGGTACCACGCGAGACCATGATGGATAAAGCTCTTTTCTGCGCTGATCCCCTTACTGGGTTGATAACCGCCGCCGCACTGGTGAGGCCAGATAAAAAGCTCGCAAGTGTGGAAGCCAAGTCCGTGCGAAAAAGGTTCAAGGAAAAGAGTTTTGCTGCCGGTGCCAGCCGTGAAGGAATAGCCTGCTGCAGTGAGATAGGACTCGAACTCGACGAATTCATCGAAATCGGCCTGAAAGCAATGCAGGAAGCAGCAGATGAATTGGGATTATAAAAAATCTTACCATTTCACCCACGGCATGGATTCCCACACACCGAGTGAACGGTATATCTCCACTGAAAGGTCAGTGGTTACTGCTTTTAAGTCGGTAATTACCTCTTCTCGCAGTGTATATCCTTCAGGTTTATCCTCGAGTATGGAAAATATCGCCGTACCTTCATATTTACCAGGATTCGGATCGGAAGGCATGGCTGTTCCTTGATAAGGAATCACCCCTATCTTCACGGAAGCGTAAAGTTGGACGACGAAATATTTTCCGAGTATATTGGTGATCTTATCGAGGGTCTTACCGAACGTACCGTCCTTATAGTTGAACCGGACAACGAGTCTTTGTCCTTTCTTCCAGAGTTCGCTGCTCTCCCTGAAAGGCCTGGTGAAAGAGAACTCGAAATATTGAATCCCTTTTTCTCTTATTCTATTCAACAAAGAGTAGTACCAGTTGGTTAGTATCCTAAAAAATGCTCTTAAATTCGGATATCGTATGATGACTAGTTCATCGAAGGTTTTTCCGCCTATAAGTGATTTTTGGTGCACTCCAACGAATAACGGCCTGCCACCACGCAGCAGTACCAGTAGAGACAGCAGAAGTCCATACCAGCGGTAATGTACCGCACTCGAAAAACTTACTAGGTTTAAAGCATCTATCTGTCCTTTAAACTCACAGAGTTTGTCAAGTTCCGAACGACCGATCCTGGATAAAAAAGATTCATCCACAAAATATCCTATGACTCGTTTTGAGAGTGATGTTACAACTGATATTGAGTTAATATTAAGAAAAACAGGCAGCTATCTATTCTTTCATAGCTTGGCGTAGAGTTGCTTCTACGTTACTCAACGCAGTTTCCGCACCCCTTACCGCTGCCATTCCAAGGTATTTTTTAAAATCAATAAATTTTCCTACACCGTCAATGACCATATCAGGGACCTTAGAGTCCTTGAGTATAAACTCACGTAATTCTGCTCCTAATGTCTCGCCTAACTCCTCGAGTGAGACAGCTTCATGCAGCTTATTAACAGCAGCCTGAAGTCTTGCATAATCTTCCTTTAGTGCGGCAAGTTCGGTTGTTAACACCTGGTTTTTCTTTTCCAGTTCTTTGACATCAGATTGTAGTCCGGTTATCTGAGTCTTAAGTTCTGTAATTTCTTTTTCATGCTTTTCGCTTTGTTTTTCCGCTTTGGTTTCGTACTTATTTTCCTGCTTCTCAAGTTGCGTCTCGTAATTTGTTTTCTGCTTTTCGAGATTAGCCTCGTAAGTCTTTTTCTGCTCTTCGAGACGCGACTCATAACTTTCTTTCAGCTGTTCTTTTTCTTTCGTGAGGTTAACTACCTGGTTTCTCAGTCCGTCTATATCAGCCAATTTTTCGGCAAGCGCTTGGTGATCGATTTTCGACTCCTTGAGATCTTCACCCAGTACGTTAGTCAGTTTCTCCATGAACATTTTTGAGTCGCTTCTAAGTTCTTTGTATTCTTCACCAAGTATTCCGACCACTCTCCCCATAAGATCGTCATATCGGTTGTTTGCCCGGTCGCGTTCATCCTGGAGAGCCATAATATGAGACCGTAAATCACCAACCCTACCTCCGTACTGCCGGTTTAGGAGTGAATAAACCGCAAACGCAACTCTTCGAGCAACGGCTTCACCATATCCCCTTATATCGCTTGCCCGGGGGCCCAGCACTTTGGTAATTAATTTGTTTTCCTGCTCAATACGTTCGTCATAATCTTTTAAACCAGCGTCCACTACCGGATCTAATCCTGCATTAGTGTAAAGCTGATTCGCCAGCTGAAAGTCTTCAAGATCCATTTCCTCGAATGGTATTATCTGTGTTTCTTCCATATTTTCTTCGTTGGCCATAATTCCACCTTTATCCCTGGATATTTCCTGTGTTTTTCGAGGTTTATAAAAGGAATGTATTGTTTTGCCTTAATTATATATCTTTTTTCAAAAATACAATATATCTTGTAACACTTGTTAGAGAAAAGTAAATACGAATGTTACTAATTTACCTGGATGGTAGATCCTTCTGCCGTTTTCACGATATCGATCCGGGTCGGGAATGCATCGCGAAATTCCTCGATATGGGTAACTACAAGTATCTTCTCAAAATCATCCTGAATAGAAATAATGGCTTCTTTCAGTTTCTCCAGGCCGTTACTGTCCTGGGTGCCGAATCCCTCGTCGATGATAAGGGTAGGCAAGGGCGCTCCTGCACGTCTGGCGAGTAGTTTCGAAAGGGCGATACGTATTGCGAAATCTATGCGAAAAGCTTCCCCGCCACTGAACATCTCATAATTGCGGGTTCCAAGTTCATCCGCTATCTTTATGTCAAGTGTTTCTACTGTATCTCCTTTCTTTGTCTCTCGTTGAGTCTCTATCTTCACACTCATCCTGTTATCTGTCATCCTTCCGAGTAACCTGTTCGTCTCTACTTCGATTTCCGGTAACGCTATTTCTATTAACCATGCCTGGATTCCCCGCTTACCGAACGCCCGAGTAAGATCACGGTAAATCTGTTCTTCTTTTACCGCCTGTTCCAGTTCCTTTTCTTTCTCCTTTGCCCTCTCTTCCAGTGCGGCGCTTCTCTGGAGTATCCCCTTTATACGCCCGATTGATTCCTGTACCTGCTTCTGTTTTACACTCAAATCGCGGTATTCTTTCTCAGCAACAGCCATGTCATCGATAAGTCCAGGAAGTAAAGTTAATTCTGCGGCTAATTGTTCTTTACTGCTCCTTTCTTCTTCGATACTCTTTTCGAGTTCGGTTATAGTCTGCTTAACTTTCGTTACAGATTCCTTTTCCGAGTCGATATTGTTCAGGGCTTCATTGAGTTTTCTTTTCGGTTCTTCATATTGAGCTAACTCGCTGACAGTCTCTCTTCCCTGTTCATGTTTTGTCGAATCATAGTCCAGTCCGGCAAGTTCCCCTTCCACCTTTCGGAGAGATTCCTGGTCTTCAATGGCATAATCCTTGGCGGATATACGCTCTTCAATCTCCGCCAGTCTGTTCCTTTCTTCTTCCAGTTGAGTGACCGTTTTTTCTATTTCCTGGATATCGCGGTTGAGAAGGTTGATTTTACTCTGTGCAGCCGTCCTGGCCTGTTCGAGTTTTCCGGTTACGTGCGATATTTCATCTTCCGCGACTTTCAGTTCGGATGTTTTCGTGTTGATTCCTTCAATCGTCTCCAGGATCATCCGTGATTTATCCTGTTTCTCCTGATTGTATTTTTTCTCTATCAGCACCCGGTGTTCTTCTCCAAGATCTCTTTCACACAAAGGACATTTTGCTCCGGTCTGCGAGGAAAGCAGGTCAAGTTTCTCAGTAATCTCTAAGACTTCCTGGTCGAGTCGCGTCTTCGCCGATTGCAGATTATATATATCCGTATGCAACTTCTTTATCGATTCGGTTCTCTGTTTAGTTTCTTCCTCATCTCTGACAAGCCCTTTCAACTCTTCCTGCGCCTGTACAAGTTCATTTCTCAGTCCGGGCAACTTCCTGTATGTCTCATCTAGTTTCGCAATATTATTCTCAACAAGGGAGTGTTCGTTCAGGAGTGCCTGGCTTGCCCGGACCACCGACATTTCAAGTTTGTACTTCCTTTCATTTAACGCGGTAACAAGCCTTAACTTCCTGTCCATTTCCTCATTGAGTTTTTTCGCTTCTAAGTATTTTTCATATCCTTCTTCTAACACGCTACGACGGGCAATAAGCCCTTCATATTCCTGTATGCGACTACTGAGTTGTTTTACCTGGTTTTCCAGCAACTCTTTCGTCCTGGCGCTTTCTGTCATATGCCTGTCAATCCGATCTGCCTGCTGTTTTTTATTTTCCAGCAACTCCTTTTTCTGCCGCAGTTCACTCAAACGCTTTTCCTTTTCAAGAACCCTTTTCTCTATTTCCGAGAGTTCCTCCTGTTCTTTCTCCAGTTCTGCTTCGTATTCAGGAGTGTGAGCCAATTCTTCACCAATATCACGTATGGCATTTTCCGCCAGCGATTTGACCATTTCCTGCTTCCGGGCAAGTTCTTTAGCCTGGTCTTCAAGCACATCGTAGCGGGATAATCCAAGGATACTGGACAGTACTTCCTTCCGCTTAACGGGCTGCTGTTGTGTAAACTCATCGGCGTGACCTTGCCGAAGATAAGCGCTATTGACAAACGTTGAATAATCCATGTGCAAGATATCGATTATTTCCTGCTGGGTTTGCGTCATGGTGTTGCCGGATATAGACCTGAAACCATTACCCGATGAAACCTGGAATTCAAGCAGGGATTGCCCTGAGGCGCGCCTTCGTTTCGGCCTAGCATGTTTCCTGATAACCCGGTAAAGGTTATCACCGACCATAAAATCAAACTCCACCTCGGTTTCATCCTGTCCAAGGTGGATAATATCGTCGTCACTTTTTGCTCTTGTCTTACCCCATAACGCCCAGGTTATGGCATCGATAAGCGATGACTTCCCGTTACCGTTATCTCCCCATATACTGGCTGTGTGTATATCGTTAAAATACAATGGAGGGACATTATCGCGATACGGCATGAAATTCCGTAATGAAAGCTTCACTGGGATCATCTATTTCGAAAACTCCTCCGGTATCCGGCTTTATCACGTATTTTACCACAATGGGTACCGGCGTTTGCTATTACGGGGGACGAAAAATTATAATCAATCCATGCTGGAAAAGGTATAATATATATACGCATTTGCGCAATTACGCTATCAGTAGTAAATGATCAGATACGTTATGGGGAGGTAGAAAATGGCGAAAGTAACAATTGAACACAAAACGGTGGTCTACCCAATGCCTGCTTTTCTTATCGGGGCTAACGTGGACGGCAAACCAAATTTCATGACGGCAGCATGGTCGGGTATCGCCGGTGGCGAACCACCTGTGATAACCGTCGGGATACGTCACAGCCGGTACACGTTAAAAGGAATACACCAGAACAACACTTTTTCAGTAAATGTTCCTTCCGTAGATATTGCGAAAGAAATCGATTACTGTGGCATCGAGTCCGGCAGTAAAGTGGACAAAGTCAAAGTCTGTGGTTTTGATGTGTTTTACCGAAAATTAGAAACCGCTCCTATGGTAGAGCAATGCCCTGTTAACCTTGAATGCAAGGTAATGCACATGCTCGATGTCGGCAGTCACGTACTCGTTGTCGGTGAAATCAAGGAGACTTACGTAAGCGAGGAATGTCTTACTGATGGCAGACCCGATGTAAAAAAGATAAAACCTTTTGCTTTCAACCCCAGACCTGAAGCCGATTACCAGGCATTCGGAGAATCGGTTGGAAAAGCTTTCGACATAGGACTCGATCTGAGAAAATAATAGTGTACGTACTAGGTTAAAAGTTTATCGAACGGCTGCAACTCTTCATAATCAATAAAACCGCTTTCGGCGATATTCTCCATGTCGATACCAGCTTCAACTGCCGCGGCTACAGGATTCAGACCGCCAAGCTGGATAACACCGATACGGTTTAATGGAACAACTATCTGGCAAAGTGGTTCACTGATTTCTCCGATCGTATAAACTCCGTGAATCCCTGCTTTACTCAGTAGTGCAGTAGTTTCATCGAGGGCTTCTCTGGCTGCGGCAGGCATTGTCCTGAACACTCCGATAACCTTTCCGTTGCCGGTTTTTGCCGCTTCCCTGACGCTTGTCATCCTTGCTCTGATGAACTGCTCCGAGGGGTCGAGAGAAGTACCAGCATAATCGATAATACCGACAAATCTCCTTGCCTGCCTGTTTCTGACTTCCAGTACGCCGCCAAATTTAAACTCTGTAGGAACACCGGCTTTAAGGAGAACGCCGTTTATTACCACGCTGCAGACGGTCGCAAACCCGATTTTACCCGGTGGTACAACTACGGAGCCCAACTTTTCACCTGCGGATGCTACCGCTACCAGTTTACTGACACATAAATCATGCTTGAATGCATCTTTCATTGCTGTCAGCGCTTTTTTATACTTCTTCTCGGCAAAAACGGAGGTGTTAATTGAGAGTTTACCGGTTCTCTTTGCAGGATCGAACGTTGTTTGGTAGGCAAGCATCTCCAGCTTTTCACGAACAAATCCAAGGTGTTGGGGAGCAAGAGCATCTTTCACTTCTTGCTGCCCGAGTGGGGTTATTGCTCTTCCGTCATGCCCTTCGGGCTTTGTGTAACCACGTTCGTCAGCAATTCGGAGATGATATCTTACGGCCCTCTCACTGAGAAATATACCTTCATCTTCCAGACGACGAGCTATAGTAATTGACCCAAGAGGTTCCGAAGACTCACTGAGTATTTTCAGTATGGTAATTAGTTTGTTTTCAGCATCGGCGCCGACAGCTTGATCCATTGATACTCCATCTATTCTCTGCGTATCTATGTGCTATTATAGCATTATTTACTCTTGGCTGTATCAGTGATGTCTCTATGGTAATTCTGAAGTGATTTAACATAAGGGATAGTCCTTCGAAAAGCTTTTATCCCTTTTACGGCAGCGGTTGCGGCCGCTAGAGTGGTAATATAAGGTACACGGTATTTGATTGCCGCTTTACGGATATAGGAATCATCCTGAGTGCTTAATTTACCTACCGGTGTATTGATAACCAGTTGTATCTCACCATTTTTTATAGCGTCGGTAATGTTTGGTCTCCCCTCATATTCCTTCAAGATCGGTTCAGAAGGAATACCTTTGCTGGTAAGAAAGGCATGAGTACCAGCCGTAGCCTTTATCATAAAACCGATCTCCGCGAACTGTTCGGCAATCTCTTTCGCTCTTTCCCTGTCTTTTTCAGAAACAGTTATCAGAACAGTACCTTCTTTTGGTAGTGGCACAACTGCCTGCTGGGCTTTCCAGTATGCCAAGTCGAACGAACCGGCAATACCAAGTACTTCTCCGGTTGATTTCATCTCTGGTCTCAGTACAGGATCGACGTCGGGGAACATCGTAAAGGGGAAAACAGACTCCTTAACCCCATAATGCGGTATCCTGGAATTTTTAAGCCCCAGATCCTTCAGTTTTTTACCCATTATCAGCTGAGTAGCCAGTCGGGCCATCGGAATTGCGCATACCTTCGAGACTACCGGGACAGTACGGGATGCTCGGGGATTCGCCTCGATCACGTAAACTATATCGTCACAGATAGCGTACTGCACATTCATAAGACCAACAACCTTTAACTCCGTGGCAATACGCTTAGTATATTCTTCTATTGTATCGATATGTTTCTTGGGAAGACTTACGGGAGGTAATACGCAAGCTGCATCTCCGGAATGAACTCCTGCGAACTCTATATGTTCCATAATCGCCGGGATAATAACTTCCTCTCCATCCGAAAGTGCGTCCGCTTCCGTCTCGATAGCATTTTCCAGATAACGCTCAATCAGCACCGGTTTTCCTGGCATTACCTTTACTGCCGTACTTACATACTGTCGTAATCCAGCTTCGTCATGGACTATCTCCATCCCACGTCCCCCGAGTACATACGAAGGGCGCAGAATGATCGGATATTTGATACGCTTTGCGATCTCCAGAGCTTCTTCCAGACTCTCAGCCGTCCCGGACTCAGGCATCGGGATACCGTATTGCCGCATCATCTCCCTGAAACGTCCCCGATCCGATGCAATATCTATCGAGTTTACAGATGTACCAAGTATTTTCACCCCTGATTTCTCAAGATCCTCAGCGATATTAAGCGGTGTCTGCCCGCCGAATTGCACAATGACCCCGAGTGGTTTTTCAGTCCTGTATATGTTTAGCACATCTTCTACAGTAAGTGGTTCGAAGTACAGCCGGTCGGATGTATCGAAATCGGTTGACACGGTCTCGGGATTACAATTGACCATTATTGTTTCGTAACCATCATCCCTGAGAGCATATGAAGCATGCACGCAGCAATAATCGAACTCAATCCCCTGTCCGATGCGTATCGGACCGCTACCTATGACGATTGCCTTCTCCCTGTCTGAAGGATTGGCTTCATTTTCAATCTCGTAAGTGCTGTAATAATAAGGTGTGCTGGCATCGAACTCAGCTGCGCAGGTATCCACCGTCTTGTATACTGCCTGTATACCCCAGCTTTCCCGCAATTCACTTATATGAGTACTGGAACCTCCGACCAATTCGGCGATCTGCTCATCGGTGAAGCCGAGTCGCTTCACCTGCCACATCAGTTCCTGGGTAAGTGGTTCCGAGCGGAGTTTATTCTCCATTTCAACGATGTTCTGGAGTTTCTTCGTAAACCACAGGTCGATCCGTGTTCGTTCCGAAATTGCTTCAGGAGTAATCCCTTTCCTGAGTGCCGAGGTTATCGCCCACAAACGTAAATCATTCGGTTCAAGTGGGAAAGCGTTTATATCCGAAGCCCATTCCCATTCAGGGGCTTCCCAGAGGAGTGACTTCCTGTTGGTTTCCAGCGAACGTACGGCTTTTTGTAACGCTGCTTCAAAGCACCTGTCGATAGCCATTGCTTCGCCGGTGGCTTTCATTTGCGTGCTAATTCTTCGGTTACTTGGGGAAAATTTATCGAATGGCCAGGACGGTATCTTCACTACGACATAGTCCAGAGCCGGTTCAAATGAAGCCATTGTTTTACCAGTAACCTGGTTAGGAATCTGATCCAGAGTTTTACCAATAGCGATTTTTGATGCCACGCGTGCAATAGGATAACCGGTCGCCTTGCTGGCAAGAGCAGAGCTGCGGCTAACCCGTGGATTCACTTCGATAACGTAATAATTACTGCTGGCCGGATCCAGGGCAAACTGAACATTACAGCCACCTTCGATACCCAGAGCCCTGATAATATTCAGACTCGCTGTACGAAGCATCTGGTATTCTTTGTTTGTGAGTGTCTGACTGGGAGCAACAACTATGCTATCGCCGGTATGAACACCCATAGGATCGAAATTTTCCATATTACATACGGTTATACAGTTATTAACGCTGTCACGCATAACCTCGTACTCGATCTCTTTCCAACCGACGACTGATTGTTCAAGTAAGACCTGAGAAATAGGGCTGTTAGAGAGTCCCCTGGATACAACTGCTTCCAGTTCTTCCCAGTTATTCGCGATGCCACCGCCCGTCCCGCCAAGAGTATACGCCGGTCGAATAATCAGCGGCAGGCCAAGTTCTCTGGCTACTTCTTTAGCCTGTTCCACCGTGGTTACGGTGTGACTACCGGGAACAGGTTCATTGATACTTAAAAGAAGCTGCTTGAACAACTCCCGATCTTCAGCGTTCCTGATTGTCTGGATAGGAGTACCAAGAGAACGAACGTTATATTTCTCAAGAATTCCGGCATCGGCAAGTCCCACTGCCAGGTTAAGGCCTGTCTGCCCTCCAAGTGTCGGAAGTAACCCGTCGGGTCTCTCCTTTTCAATGATCCTTGCCACCATGTCGACGGTTAATGGTTCTATGTAGGTAATATCCGCAATACCTTCATCCGTCATAATCGTTGCCGGATTCGAGTTAACAAGTACGGAGACTATTCCTTCCTCACGCATCGCTTTACATGCCTGAGCTCCGGCGTAGTCGAACTCAGCCGCCTGACCGATTATTATCGGCCCTGAACCGATTATAAGTACTTTGTGTGGCTTATCCGCCAATTTGTCCCTTTCCGTCCTTTATCATTTCGAGGAACCTCCGGAACAGGTAGGTATTATCCAGGGGGCCGGGAGATGCTTCAGAGTGATACTGGATAGCAAAAACAGGTAAATCCTTATGCCTGATACCTTCCACGGTGCCGTCATTGAGGTTTAAATGGGTTATCTCAAGTTCATCACCAATAGTATCCGGATCTATAGCGTAACCATGATTCTGAGCGGTGATATGTATTCTGCCGTTTGCCAGTTCACGCACCGGATGGTTACCGCCGCGATGGCCGAATTTCAACTTGAATGTTTTTGCGCCGAATGACCTAGCTATTAGCTGACTACCCAGGCATATACCCATGATCGGCTTTTTATCGATTAGTTTCCTGGTTGTCTCTACCAGATAATCCAGCAGAGCAGGATCGCCGGGACCCGGAGAAAGCAGAATACCATCAGGATTTTGTGACATTATATCATCCACTGTAGCAGTACAGGGGACAACGGTTACACCACAATCGTGCTGATTCAGGAGACGGAGTATATTAAACTTCAAACCACAGTCCAGTACTACTACGTGATACGGAAGCTTGGGTGTTCCGGGTCTCCAGCGGTATAATTCAGGTGTGGTAACTTCCTTTACATAATCAGTTGAACCATAATTCGGTATTTTCTTCAGTACCTCGAGTGCCTGCTCATGGGTTTTTTTGCTTGTGATTAAACCCATCATCACACCGACAGAACGGAGACGCCTAGTAATAGCGCGAGTGTCGACTCCCTGGATTCCGGGTATTCCACTGTCGGCAAGGTACTGGTGTACTGTTCTCTGGTTCAGGTAGTGACTGGGTTCGGAGCATTCTTCCCTTACGATAAATCCCCTGACACGTATGCCTGCCGATTCAAAGTCCTGTTTATTAATTCCGTAATTTCCGATTAACGGATAGGTGGGAACAAGAATCTGTCCTGCATAGGAGGGATCGGTTAACATTTCCTGGTAACCGATCATGCTTGTACAGAAGACAACTTCTCCGAAAGCGTCGGTTTCCGCCCCTAAAGCGTAACCGGTGTGGATTGATCCGTCTTCCAGAGCTAAGATTGCCTGTTTCTGCATACGTTCCTTAGAGGTTTATTATTATTGTACAGGAAAATCACTATCCTTTGAAGCGATTTGTTATGGGTAATCTTCTATCTTTTCCAAAAGCTCTGGGTGTTATTTTTATGCCGGGAGGTGCCTGCCGTCGCTTGTATTCGCTACCATCTACAAGCCGCGCCGCCTGCCTGACATATTTTTCGTCAATTCCAAGGGAGATGATCTGCTCGACACTCTTATCTTCTTCAACATATGCTGTCAATATGGAATCGAGTATCTCATAAGGCGGTAGAGAATCGATATCTTTCTGATCAGGTCTCAGTTCAGCCGAAGGAGGTTTTGTCATAACTGATTCCGGGATAATTTCAGTATCTGAAATTGAATTCCTATATTCACATAACTTATAAACTAGTGTTTTCGGTACGTCTTTGATTATCCCGAAACCTCCAGCCATATCACCATAAAGCGTAGAATAGCCTGTCGCTGTTTCGCTTTTGTTTCCCGTAGTCAATACCAACCAACCGAATTTATTGGACAATGCCATGAGAATATTACCTCTAATACGCGCCTGCAAGTTCTCTTCAGCAACGTTAGGTTCCTGTCCTGCGAAAGATTCTTTTAGCATTTCAAGATAAGCTCTAAATGCTTTTTCGATAGGGATCGTAAGGAATTTGATCTCCAGATTTCTGGCAAGTAACTCAGCATCCGATTCGCTTCCCGGAGATGAATACCTGGAAGGCATAGCCACCCCGATCACATTGTCGTTACCAAGTGCATCGACCGCTATGGCCGCTACAAGGCTGGAATCAACTCCTCCCGAAAGTCCGATAAGTACTTTCTCGAAACCGTTTTTTCGAATATAGTCGTGGGTACCGAGTACCAGGGCGCTATAAACTTCCGCATTTTGTTCGAGACGTTCAACATTTCTCAAAGGTAAAGGTGGTTTATCCGTATCGTATGGATTTCTGGAAATAATGATTTTCTCAATCTGACGCCATCCATGCTCCTCGTGAAGTAGCAGTTCCTTCCTCCACCTGGGATCATGTAATCTCGTGCGGAATACGGATTCCACGTCGATATCGGCAATAATAAGGTCTTCCTCGAATTGTTTACCTTTAGCAACCAGTCTCCCGGTCTCGTCCACTATCAGGCCGTTACCATCGAACACCAGTTCGTCCTGACCGCCAACCAGGTTATTGTAGATAAAAACTGCTACATTATCTGCAGCCCTGGTGGAGATCATACGTTCCCTGACTCCACCTCTGCCGAAGTGATACGGAGACGCGCTGATGTTGATAATGATTTCTGCTCCTGAATAGGCCTGAGTGGTAGCCGGACCAGCCTCATACCATATATCTTCGCATATATTAACTCCGAATTTTATATCGTCAATCTCCCACACGGAGCACTCGGTTCCTGCTCTGAAATACCTGTCTTCATCGAACACTCCGTAATTGGGAAGATATATTTTATGATATACCCCTGCTAATTCACCATCATGAATTATGGCTGCAGCATTGAAAATATCATCGCCGGAATCAACGAATCCTGTAATGACTGTTATCCCTGGAGATGCTTTGATGATTTTTTCGAGAGTTCGCAGGTTTTCTGTAATAAACTTAGGTTTGAAAAGCAGGTCTTCGGGAGGATACCCGCATATTGCGAGTTCGGGAAAAGTCAGTAAGTCGACACCCGAAGACCTTGACTCCTCTATTACCTTCAGGATTTTATCCGCGTTACCGGCAAAATCACCTACAGTCGTGTTTATCTGTGCTATCCCAACCCGCAATCGATGCATGTCGAATCAATCCTGAAATTTATCTCCGTATTTATAAAATTGGGAGGTATTTATTAAGTTCGTACTCGGTTACCTGGGTTCTATATTCATCCCACTCAATCTTCTTGTTAGCGACAAAATTCTCGAATACATGGTCGCCCAGGGTTTTCCGAACCATTTCGCTCTTTTCTGTGAGTTGAACTGCCTCAAGCAGGCTTGCGGGAAGAGTTCCTATGCCCCTGCTTGCCCGTTCCTCTTCACTCATTTCATAAACATTTTCCTCAACCGGCGCTGGGGGTTCCAGCCCCTCTTCTATGCCTGCCAGTCCGGCTGCCAGCATAACGCTGAATGCCAGGTAAGGATTACACGCAGGATCAGGTGACCTGAATTCGATCCTGGTGGAATTTTCTCTGCCTGGTCGATATTCAGGAACACGGACAAGATCGGACCTGTTTCGTCTCGCCCAGGAAAGATATACCGGTGCTTCATATCCTGGAACGAGTCTCTTGTATGAATTCACCCACTGGTTAGCGACACAGGTAATCTCAGGTGCATATTTTAATAAACCTGCAATATAACTCCTGGCTGTTTTAGACAGGAAATACGGATCGCTGGCATCAAAGAAAGCATTTTTACTGCCTTTGAATAAGGATTGGTGAACGTGCATGCCGCTTCCGTTAATTCCGAATACCGGCTTCGGCATGAAAGTGGCATATACTCCATGATTAAGAGCGACCTGTTTGACAACCAGCCGGTAGGTCATTACGTTATCAGCCATTGTCAGGGCATCCGTATATCTCATATCGATTTCGTGCTGGCTTGCAGCGACTTCATGATGAGAATATTCCACGTCGATACCAAGCTCTTCAAGCGCAAGAACACTGTCACGCCTGAGATCGGTGGCCGTATCCAGGGGAGTCATATCGAAATATCCGCCCTTGTCAAGCCCTTCCGTGCCTTCTGGGCTCTTGAAATAGAAATATTCTAATTCAGGGCCAACATAGTATGTGTAACCTAGATCAGCCGCCTTTTTCAGGTTTCTTTTGAGAACATAACGCGGATCACCTTCGAACGGTTCGCCTCCAGGTTTGAGTACATCGCAGAACATTCTGCCTACCGCGCGGTGTTCGCGAGGTCTCCACGGTAATAATTTGAACGTATCAGGATCTGGCATGGCAACCATGTCACTTTCATCGATACGGGCAAAACCTTCGATCGACGAACCGTCGAATCCCATACCGTTTTCCAATGCATTTTCGAGTTCCTCAACGGTGATGGCAAAACTCTTCAGTACACCGAGGATATCCGTAAACCACAACCTTATAAACTTAACATCGTGCTCCTTTGCCATCTTCAGAACATAAGCTTTGGACTCTTCTCTGCTGTTGCTCAATTTATTTACCTCCAATATTTTTATTTTGTTTGCAGAATTCAGTCTGTATAATCAATGATACCTTTTGATTGTTACAATCATGTTACATATCTGATAATTTTTATATGGCGTTATCATCCTGATCTCCCGTCCGGATACGCACAACTCCTTCGACAGGCAGGATGAATATCTTACCATCACCAACTTCACCGGTTCTCGCTTTTCTTACAATTGCATCTACTGCAGCTGGTACATCTTCATCAAGCACCACGAGCTCGATTTTTACTTTCGGCATCAGGTCTACCCAGTATTCTCCAGCTCTTCGCTGTACAGGTATAGCTTTCTGCCTTCCTCTGCCTATTACTTCACTGACAGTCATACCAAAATAACTTTCTTCTTCAAGAGCAGCTTTTACATTCTCGAAGCTTTCTTCGCGTATAATTGCTTCTATTTTTTTCATCTCAGCAACCCTCCATAAGCTCGTTCACCATGCTGAGCAATATCCAGTCCGAGAGTTTCTTCCTCTTCTGATACTCTCAGTCCGATTGTAATATCGACAAGCTTTCCTATTATCAGAGTAAGTACAAAAGCGAAAGCTCCGACTACGAGTATACTTATCACCTGAGTGCCCAGTTGACCGATATTTCCTTCAATCAGCCCTGATACTCCACCGACCGACTCACTGGTAAAAATACCCGTTGCCAGAGCACCCCAGATACCGCCGACACCGTGTACGGCGAATACATCCAGGGAATCATCAAATCCGAGTTTCTCTTTCATAAGGACTACGGCGTAGTAGCTGATCACGGACACAATAATTCCAATAGGGATAGCCGCCATCGGTGTAACGAAACCTGCCGCCGGAGTAATAGCCACGAGTCCAGCAACCGCACCTGTGACTGTTCCAAGTAGACTGGGACGTCGATGTATCCAGCTCAGCATCATCCAGGTAAATCCGGCAGCAGCAGCTGAGATATTTGTTGTGACGAATGCATTGGCCGCAAGCCCATCCGCCGCCAGGGAACTGCCGGCATTAAAACCAAACCATCCAAACCAGAGAAGTCCAGCCCCGATCGCGACCAAAGGTATGTTGTTAGGCTCCATAACAGTCCTGGGAAAACCTTTTCTTCGTCCCAGCAATAATACAAGCGCCAGAGCAGAAACACCGGCATTGATATGAACTACAGCACCACCGGCAAAATCAAGAGCGCCTATACCTCCAAGCCATCCGCCGTCACCCCAGACCCAGTGGCAGACAGGACTATAGACTATAGTGACCCAGACAGCTGAAAACACTAAAAGAGCGCTGAACTTTATCCTCTCCACCACAGCTCCGGTTATCAACGCTACTGTGATTATAGCGAACATGCCCTGGAATGCCATAAAAGCCAGGTGAGGGACTGACGTAGCATAAATATCCGAGGGTAATATGCCAACTCCGCTTAAACCGAAAAAGTTAAGATTTCCGAGAAATCCACCGATATCGGAACCAAACCCTATGCTATATCCCCAGAGTACCCAAATAATGCCGACGAGACACATCATGGCAAAACTCATCATAATAGTCGAAAGCAGGTTCTTACGCCTTGCCATTCCACCATAAAAAAGCGAAAGACCGGGAGTCATCAGTAATACGAGAGCAGATGAAACCAGGATCCACGCAGTATCACCAGTATTAACGGGCATAACTATCCTCCTTTTTTTAAGGATAGTCTAGCCTGTTAATGTTTCTTTTATATTTCGGTAATGTTAAATCTATGTTAACTGTAACAATACGTTAACCTGTCATTAACCTAATCTTCATCCTTCCGGAATCTATACCCGATATTTCTTACTGTTTCGATAAATGAAAGTCCCGGTTTTTCTATCTTACTCCTTAACCGCCTTATATGAACGTCAACCGTCCTGTCACCGCCAAAGTAATCCATTCCCCAGATTTTGTCGAGTAACGTTTCCCTTGTAAATACCCGACCGCCGTTTCCGGCAAGAAACTTCAATAATTCATATTCCTTGAAGGTAAGTTCTACCTTTTTACCTTCGACCGACACCTCGCAACTCGCTAAATCGATCAGTAAAGCTTCGAAACTGATAGTTTCATGGTCTTCCGGCACTACCTCACGCTTGAGTATACGCTTTATCCTCAATGCAAGCTCGGCGGCGTCGTAAGGTGTCGTAATAAAATCATCGATATTATGATCAACGTCGAGGTTTTCCAGGATATCCCCGGACACAAGAGCAATAACCGGCAGGGAAGTTCTAATCTTGATTTCCTGTATATATTCGCGGGTAATATTTCCGGATTGATAGCCATCAACTTCAGCAATCACAATGTCGGGGAGTTGATTTGCTATATACTCGGTAATATCTTCATTATAAGCAGTCAGAGAGCACCCGAAACCTTTGCGGGAAAGTGCTATCTGAAGTTCTGCCAGCTTCCCGTTGTTTCTGCCTATAATAATCAGGTCTGGCATTTTCCCTTCCTTCCCGGTCTCCTCTATCCAGATATCGACCGGCAGGTAAAATCCTCCAGGTTACATTCTTACAGGTATACCTTTATCAGCCAAATACTTCTTCGTCTTGCCGATAGGGTGAACTCCATAGTGAAAGATTGTAGCAGCCAGGGCTGCGTCCGCTTGTCCCTCGACCAGCGCTTTCAGGATGTCTTCGGGCGAACCGGCACCGCCGCTGGCTATTACCGGTACCGATACATTCTCCGATATAGTCCTCAGTAATTCCAGATCATAGCCTGCCCGTGTTCCGTCGGTATCAATACTGTTCACCGTAATCTCGCCGGCGCCCAGTTTGACCGCTTTCATCGCCCATTCGACAGCATCGATATCGGTAGCTGTACCTCCGTCGGCCCCGGAATAAGTATGCACTATCCATCGCGCCGGATTTGAACCGGGAATCCGCTTGGCATCCATTCCGAGGACAATACACTGGCTCCCGAATCTAAGCGCTCCTTCGGTAATAAGCTTAGGATTTAGGATCGCCGGAGTGTTGATGGATACCTTGTCGGCTCCGGATTTCAGTATCGCGTGCATATCTTCGACCGTACGGAGCCCTCCGGCAACAGTCAGCGGGATAAAAACCTGACTGGCCGTCTGTTCAACAACTTCACGCATTATTGCACGTCCGTCGCTGGAGGCTGTTATGTCGTAAAACGTAAGTTCGTCCGCTCCTTCAGCGTTGTAGAACGCGGCTAGTTCTACAGGGTCACCAGCATCTCTGTGGTCACGGAATTTTACCCCCTTGACCACTCTGCCGTTTTTTACATCCAGGCAGGGAATAATCCTTTTCGTTAACACTCTTTTTGGCCTTATCTTCTTCGCCGGTTATTCATTGGCATTATTTGAAATTTCCGGTATACCTGAGGAAATTATCCAGAATTTTCAGTCCCGCATCTCCACTTTTTTCAGGATGGAATTGCGTTCCTATCATATTGCCTTGTGCTACCATACTGCAAAAGTCAATACCATATTCCGTTGTACCGGCAACAAGTGACTTGTTTTCAGGATCGACATAGTAACTATGGACAAAGTAAAAATTCGAATTATCCGGTACTCCTTCAAACACCGGATGATTAATTTCCTGTTTTACCTGGTTCCATCCCATGTGAGGGATCTTACGTCCTTCCGGAAACTTCTTTACCATACCGGGAAAAACATCGAGACATTTTTGCCCCCTGTCTTCCTCGGTTTCCGTAAACAGTATCTGTAAACCGATACAAATTCCCATGAACGGTCTGTTCTCAGTGATAACTCTCCGAACAGGTTCTGTAAGATTTAATTTTTCCAAGCTCGAAACCGTATCGCCAGCAGCTCCTACTCCGGGAAGAATCACTGTGTCCGCCGATAACACTTCATCAGGGACACTCGTAAGTTTTACCTGGTATCCTAACTTATTTATTGCGTTAACAACGTTTCTGATATTTCCTGCACCATAATCAATTACGGTTATCATCTGCGACCTCTTTTTTCACATCGCGGACAATTTAGTTCTTTACTGTAACCTCGACGATGTTTTCCCGTGCTATAGCTTTGCGTCTTTCGCCTCCCAGCTCCTCAGTATACACATGCATCAAACCCATTATCTCATACTGTCCGTTTTCCAGCACGGTAGTATCCCATCTTACTGAAAAATTATTACTTTTATCCTGTGATTCGCCAATCTGGATCCATGTTTCTGAATTTTTCTTTCGATAATACCATGGATTGTTTACACCAATTATCCTGCCACCAAATCCAAGTGCTGCCAGTTCTTTACTGAGTAAAGCTTCATCATATTCCTCGCGTAACAGTACACCACCAGAATAAATCGTGAGAGCCTCTGAAGGAACAATATAGTGGGGACCCCAGTTGTAAGACATATCAACCTCCTATTTATTAACTCAGGCTTCATTTCATCATCTAATCAAGTAGTTGATACTAAATCGTCAGAGAAAACAATATTCGATATCAGGAAATTCTGCTCTTTACTCGCTTAGGCCGTCATCATCAACAGCAACTGCCGACCTTTTCGGTCTGATCTTCCTGTAAACTTCACCGGGTTGCATTTCTTTTCCTTCAACAGTCAGGAGTCGTTTAATATCGATACCGAAAAGTTGCTCGTTCTCTTCAAGGTAGGGCAAAATCAGTTTCCAGTCTGAGTCTGAAATTTTAACAAACTCTCCGCCGTTCAGCTGTTCATCGACCAGTTTTTCATGTGGATCACGTACATAGATCGCCCCACCGGAAGCCAGAGAGAAGATATTCGAACCCGGGTAAGGAGAGTCTAGTTCAACGATAGCACCGTTATTATCGTCAAAACCGATACCGTTTACTATCACGAATCCGCCACCGCGCAGGGGATTACCGGCCATAAATGATTCCGCAAGGTAGTCTAAGGCGGTACCATTAATAACGACGCGAGGTTTACCAACGGCGTTAATGAGAGGCCGTCCGGCAGCATTACCTAAAACATAAGCCACTCCACCTTTGGCTCCGTACATGAATGTCTGCCCGACATCACCAAAGACGACAAGTTTGCCGTCTTTCATAATCTGGCAAAGCTGATCCTGGGCATTTCCGTGAACATATATTTCCATTCCATCGATACCTGATGCCAGATAATCACCCGATGAACCATAGACATCAATCCGAACGCCCTGGGTTGCCGGACCAAAACCACATCCTGTAAACCTCTGACCACGATATTTGTAGATTATGAACCGTCGCCAACCGAGCTTATACGCATCGACCAGCATCACCGCATCACAGTTATCACCTTCAGGTTCGAACTCCCCGGCATCGACTACCAGAACCTGCATCTCATTTTGGGGTGCCTGTAGCGAATCACGGAAATCATAATCAATCCGATTAAAATACGAGGACGCATTTTCACATACCAGTGGAGTAGCATCGAGTATTTCATACAGATTGCTTCTGAGAACGTGTAATACCGAACTCCTCTTTATTCTTCCAGTATCATAACGACGATCGGTCAATAGTGTCAGGGCTGTTATTGCAGTCTGCTTATATGAGTCATTAATCAACGATTGTTTATATAAAGTATTAATTGCAGCCTTGTATGCTTCTACATCATATTCCGGCATTTTATCCCGAATATAAGTAAATATGCTTTGTGCGGTGTCGGAATTGCCCGACTCAGAAAACAGGCTATTCAGTTGATTATCGATATATCCATGCGGTGAATTAATTTCACTTGAACACGGAGAAGGGGTACAAATCACTTTTTCTTTATCCGTCGTGATTACTTTCCCGAACTTATCGGTACAGATTAATTGTTTATTATCAGATCCGTCTCCGGAATCTTTAAGGTTGAAAATAAAAGCACCACCGTCCGTATAACTTCCGCCACGTGCATTCCAGTATTTATCGGCAATCGGTCTGAAACGCGGATCTTCTCTTTCCAGCGAGTGGAGTGTCGCGTCGATAGCCTGCTTCTCCGAGCAGATTAACCCTACCTGGACTTCACCTTCCTGTAAAGCGAACACTTGGGGTCTCAGCATGGCAGTATCGGTGATCCCGATCAGCTGAAACTGGTTATTTGCCGTATCGTTACGGGCGATGATAAAGAACCAGGGACCATCAGGCGAAGAAAATACGTGATGAGTCTGAATAGCTTTATAAATTTCCTGTTTTTCAGGTGGTAATAAATCGAAGTCCATTTCAGAAGTCGGAGCCATGGCTTCAATAAGATACTCAAGAGGATATTTATAAACTCTTCCCCACAGGTCGATCAACAGCGCTGCCTCCTCCGTATCTGTCAGGAACAAAGGAAGGTAATTTCGCTGTTTTAAATAATCATAGACCGCCTGGTAATTTGCGAAATCGCCATTATGAACAAGCGCTTCATTGAGTGCACTGAAGGGGTGGCATCCTCCGGGATGCCAGACTCTTCCGCGGGTTGGATAGCGCTGGTGGGCAAGCCACGCATGGGCTTTAAAATCATCCAGCTTGTAATACCGGACGACGTTTTCGGCATAACCGACTATCTTCAATATCATCATGTTTCTTCCGTGAGACATGACGAAAGCCTGTTTCTCACCAAGCGAAGCATAATACCGGTTGTTTATCTGAAAGCTGTTACGGTAGACGAACTCATCCTCGGCATCACGTCGGCTGATGGATGCCAAGGAGTTTTCACTGATAAAGTCATCCAGGACATCTTCTTTCACACGTACGAAGTAACGCATAATATCCGGCGGTTTTACTTCCAGCCCTATGGAACGATAATCATCCAGGATATCCAGTTTCTCGGCTTTATCGATGTTAAAATGCGGCGTAATATATTCACCTGCAACATTATCCGCGACGCTACTGTCAAGGAGAGCGATATGCAGCATATAATCATCATCCAGGACCTGCCTAGACACTCCGAGAGCTTCCGGAATAAATCCCACCGCAGCAATACCGCCACCTTTTCCATTACCCCTGTTGTGCATCTGTACCGACGGCTCGAATATATTCTTCCCGGTCACCGGGATGGAACAGATAAATCCTGTAACACCGCAACCGCCTTCTTCCTCAGTATTAGGAGGGAGATCCTGTACCTGGTTGCACATTTCTGCACGTGAACGCAGTATCTTCTCGGCATTATCCATGATTGGACTCCGTTTTTCGTGAATAATCAATGTGCTCCAGCAGATCGGTACGCCCGACGAGTTTCCGGATACTATTTAGTCCGAATTTCTTAAGGATCTCTACAAGCTGGACATACCAGGCATGATACAGATTTATCACCCTTTGGGTTGCCCAGTCTTCTTCGAATAGGTCTGCCAGCTCAGAATCCGTAGTGGCGATACCTCGGGCACAACCGCGTCCCGATTCACAGTTGCCACAGCGGACGCATTCAAGTGCGACCAGTTCCGCGGTCCCGATAACAACGCCATCAGCACCTAGGCAGATTGCCTTGGCTACATCATGGGCGGTACGTATCCCGCCTGAAGCAATAAGAGTCATCGCATCCCTGGCACCTTCTTCTTTGAGAAATCCGTGAACCTTGGTAATTGCATACTCAACGGGCATGGCGATATTCTTCTTCGCTATATCAGGAGCGGCTCCTGTACCACCATATCCGCCATCGATGTGGATAATGTGCGCACCGGCATAGTATGAACCTACCGCTACCATGTCCACGTCACTTGGGGTTGAAACCTTCACTGAGATTAACGCACTCGGATTTATCTCTTTAATCCAGTCGATATGCTTTTTATGGTCTTCAATCGAATACACGGAGTGAAACGGGAATGGGGAGAACAGGGAAGAGCCCTTTACTGCCTCACGCATCCTGGCAACACTCTCGGTGACTTTCGGGCCTAATAGATGCCCGCCCAAGCCGGGTTTAGCGCCCTGAGCATACTTAAATTCGATAATCTTCACACGCTGGATCGTCTCTTCACGCACTCCGAAAAGGCCGGTTGCCACCTGGGTTATTACATGATCATCGTAAGGATAAAGTATCTCAGGATACCCTCCTTCGCCGGTACAGGTGAACGTATCCCAGTTTGCCGCACAATGGGCTTTGGAAATCATGGTTGGCAGGCTTACCGAGCCGAAGGACATTCCACCACCATAAACAGGCAGGGCAATAACGATATCACTCCGTCCATCTTCTCTACGATTTAAAGGTATTTCCAAAGATATTTCAGATTCATCTAATGGTTCAGGCGGGTTCTCAGGAAATTTCAATCGCAGCTTGTCGAAACCTCCGCCGGAATTCCCTATATTGTATTCAAGATCTGTGCGTTCCGGAGGATAGCCGGTCTCAGCCATGATCCAGGTCCCGGTGATCATATCAGCCGTCCAGCGGAGATCCCCGAGTGCTTCATACATAGGATTTAACGACAAATGTAACGCCTGACGGGGGCACTTGTTTACACAGCAGAAATCCTTTTCAAGGCATTGGAATCCGATACACCTGTAATCTATGGGCGGCCGCACCTTGTTGTGACCTTCTATCCTTTCATGGACACCGTACCGACAGGTACCGGCGCATGTGCCACAGTTGATGCAGTCGTCAGACCTTGTAACCTTGTACTTCGGTACCTGGTGTCTGAATCTGGAAGGAATATTTTTGATTTGAACGGTTGACGGTTTCATACTCTTACTGCTTATTCCTATTGAATATTTTACCGAAAGTTTCTTTATCAATTTCTTCGAAGAACATCGCCCGACCGGTTTCTCCGCGCAGTCGGCGTATATCGCGAATTCCCATTGCACCCATGACTTCCAGGATCTGCGAGTGCCACGTTCCTATCAAATTCACGATACGCTGCATTGCAGTGGAAAGAGGAATTTTATCCAGCTCTTGCGGCATTACCAAAGAGTTTTCGGATCCTTCGTATATTCTCGCCCCGAGTGCGATCAACAGGGGAATATCGATCCCTGTCAGGTCGGCGCCGCAAAGCATGGCTTTGGCTACATGTTCCGCCAGGGCAATTCCACCGGAGGTCATAATAGTAACCTCGTCACGTATCTTATTATTGAGAAGCTCCGCATGAACATCGCGAATTATATCTTTGATGTAACGACCATCAGATCCGGTTGAATCACAGATCCCACTGCCGCGATAATCGGCTACAACGTGAATTACCTCGGCGCCGTTCGCAGCCAGTTTCGAAACGATATCCGATACAGTATTAACAGCGGGTACCCGTACGATTGTAACAATATCACCAAGTTTGCTGATTTTTTCTTTTACCGAAGAGAAATCACCTGTAATATCTTCACTGTAATCAACGGAAACAAGGCGGGTTTGTTTAATTATTTCAACATTATTATCGATTTCTGCGAAAGACATTCGAGGGATGATATTCTTGATGTACTTTTCAAAATCTTTGATAACTTCATCCACTGGTATGATAACGCAGGTATCAAGTTCAATTGCCGCTTTGACAATAGCTTCCTTTACTTCCGCCGCTAAATTATATTCCGAAATATCAAAGACAACTGGAACCGATAGAGTGACCAGATTTTCTAGTTTCGATACCAGGTTGTTTTCGGATTTAAAAGCAAGATGACTAAGCTTACGCCCCAGGTCAACAGACGTGCTGATATATTCACGTCCGTGAATACCGTCGCGGGTCGGTCTAACGATCTCCGACATATCGGTCCACATACTATCAAAGCCTTTTCCTGTAAACGGTCCGCGGTAGCCGGCGCCTGATACCGGTACACTGCCGGTCTCGGCTTGTTTCCATAGTGTGAGTAAAACGTCTGGAGTCCAGTATTCACCGCCACTATTAGTAAATTCACTGAACAGTGATTTTTCCAGAGCTCCTCTGGGGCATTCCTGAATGCATCTGAAGCAATTCCTGCAGACTTCAGTGTTAGGATCAGCCATTATACGAGGATCTTTTTCGCTACGCTGATGAGCTTCATAAATACAAACCTTGGTACATTTTCCACAATTTATACAGTTTTCACCCCTTATGATGCGAAATTTATAGAGATATCCGAAATCAAGAGGTGTATTCTGAACGTTTACATGATATTTTTTCGGCATATTCTTATTCCGTCCCTGTCGGTATAGGTCTTTTTAAAGACGATTGATTCCTCAGTTCCACCATATCCCAGTACTCGTCGTTTTCATCGACCATAGTAAGGAATTCCTTTATCTGAATTTCAGGCCTGCCATATTTACTCTCAATCTTCGCTTCGAGAGCGTCCCATAATGACATCAGTTCCAGGTTGGTCTGGCATACCTCTTCACATGCTTTACAGTGCATGCAGAGAAAAGCATTCCATGCCTCTTCACGCGATACGGGCTGGTTTTTAAGTAATTTTCTGGCAAGAGCTATTTTACCTTTGGCTGTCACCGCCTCATTTCCGGTAACAAGATACGCAGGACATTCCGATAAACAGCTTCCGCATCGAGCACAGGCGTGCAGGCTGAGTTCGTAATCCAGTTTATCAACCTGCTTTTCTTCTCCAAGCAACATAGTGATTAGTTTCCCGAGAACAGGAGACAGTCCGATCATCAGGTTCATTAAAAAACCGAAGACCGCAGGTAGAAAGACCAGGTTCATTATTCCTTTAGCACCGACACTGAAAAACTTACCAGGATTGAGAATATTATTTGGATCTACGCGATTCTTATAATCTCTGAGCTCATGCTTCCTTCTTTCATCGAATAACTGATTGATGTAAGCAGCATTCCAGAGACCGAGTCCGTAGGGTTTCGCACCCAGATTAAGTGCGGCTTTTGTGAGTATAGAGACCAGGGGAATGTTCATATAGTATTTCATCCGCCTGGAATCACATAAAAAGGTCGTCATCATCAGCGCTTCGTTTTTATCGATGATATATGAGTCGATACTGACCTCTACACCGAAATTATGACCTATCTTTTTCGCTTTTTCTATGAATGTAGGAGCTGAATGTATAGGAATTATCACTTCACTTGCCAGGATCGTCGGACCCAGTCGTTTTGCCTTCATCCCGAATAAACGTTCATTCCAAAGATAATTCGCCACATATCGAGGAGCTTCTTCGACTTTTCTTTTTTCGATATATTTGGTGAATTCTGCTTCATCTTCGGTTGTACTAAATTCTAAAAGGACTCCAGCTCTTTTTTCGAAGATATCGACTCTCATAGTCTTATTGGTATCGTGCAGATGGTTCTCATCCAGAAAACGTATCATATTCGGGTTGAAGTTTTTCGGGTCCAACTCCTTCAAGCATCCTTCGATGAATGAAAAAGCTTCTCTATCAGAATGAAAATACACCAGACGCGGATACGAACCGTAGGGCATATCCCTTAAATTGAGAGTCACCTCGACAATAATCCCGAATATACCTTCGGTAGATATGTAATAATCGAATTCACTATCCGAGGAAGACAATTGCCGTATTTCTCCAGTGGCTGTAATGATTTTCATCGACTCGATTTGTTTCGACAGATGGCCATATTTGAAAGTATTAATACCGATACCGCCGGTTGATATCCAACCACCAACCGTAGAAAATTTACTTGACGGGTATGTCATTAGGCATAAGCCATATTGTTTTGCCGTGATATCTATATCACTCCAGCGCGCGCCAGCCTCAACCGTCACCGTCTTGTTAGCTACATCGACACGAGATATTTTTCGGAAAGGAGACATATCGATGACAATTCCGCCCTTGACAGGTATTACTCCACCAAATCCCCAGGAAGCGGCACCTCTGGTCGTCACAGGTTTCTTATTCTCATGCGTAAAAGTCAGAATGCTTTGTATTTCCTCGAAACTTTTCGGCTGAACAACGAAATCTGGCATGTTCCTGAAGAGCATTTTCATCATGACATGAGGAATATCACCGATATCATGACTGTACATTTCTCTCTCGTTGATGCTATCGATTACTTTTATATTGCCTAGATGTTTTTTTAATTTTTCGGTCGGCATAGTTTTCATAGTATAAGCAGTGGCACACATTTATCAAAATAGGGCAAACCGTCAGGAAACTTTCTTAATATAGCATTATTTATTAATAATAACATATACCGGTAACCGGTTGCCGCATACCATATACTATTATTTCGCCATAGTTTTTGTCAAGTACATCTTTCACGGAATCACGTGGAGATTGGAGTGATAGAAGCTTACAATGATATAATTAAAAATACATCGGTTAGAGGAGGAAAATAAGAATAATGGAACTCAAAGATGTCATAATGCAAAGAAAAAGTATCAGAGGTTACGAGGATAAACCGGTACCTGAAGATAAACTGAATGCCGTCCTTGAAGCCGCACGTATGGCTCCTTCAGGAGGTAACAGGCAGCCGTGGAAATTTGTCGTTGTCAGAGATAAAGAAAAACGTAAACTGCTTTCTACAGCCTCCGGTGGACAGGGGCATGTTGCTGAAGCACCCGTTGTTATTGCAGCGGTTGGCACGATGCCCGAGAACATGATGGCATGCGACGTCCCTGGATATCCCGTGGACCTCTCGATAGCAGTTGACCACATGACACTCGCAGCTGTAGATGAAGGCCTCGGAACATGCTGGATCGGAGCTTTCAACCAGGATAAGGCAAGAGATATTCTAGGAGTGCCGAAGAACTGTAAACTAGTTGCTCTTCTTACTTTAGGCTTCTCAAAAGATCCGGGCAGACCGAAAGACCGCAAGCCACTCGAAGAAATCGTCTGTTACGATATTTATAAATAGATTTATCAATAGTCATATCTGGTATAATTAACCACTAAAAATAGCAGGTAAAAGGAGAAATCGTGAAAATACTATTCCTGTCCGGAAGTAGAGACCGTAATGGTAGGACTGCCGGATCAATCCAGACAATAATCACAGGTGCTGAAAAAGCAGGTGCGAAAACCGAAAGTTTTTTCCTCCCAGAATTAAACTTACAGCATTGCCGTCAATGCGATGCTAATGGATGGGGTTCATGTCGCAAAGAAGGACACTGTGTTGTTGAGGATGATTTTCAAATGCTGGTGAACAAGATACAGGAATCCGACGTCGTGGTGTTTGCCACACCGGTCTACTTTCGTGACCTCAGTGAGAGTATGAAAGCTTTCCTTGATAAACTTCGCAGAATTTCAGCTTTCAATCCAGATCCAAAAACCAAAGGTATTTCAGCAGTAGGACTGTGTATGGCAGGCGGAGGTGGTGGTGGAGCAATCTCGGCATGTATGTACCTGGAATCCACTCTGCAGATGTGCCGGTTCGATGTTATCGATATGATTCCGATCAGACGACAGAATTTTGAAATTAAGTTACCTATGCTGGAATTAACCGGCGAATGGCTGGTAACAAAACCCACTTCTGCCGCCGAGTAACCAAATGACTCACAAGTCACATACATAGTTTACACGGCGTGTTTACCGGTAACCTCATGATTTGTATGCCAGTTCTGGACAATATCGATAATTTCTTCAGGTTCATCACAGACTCTCAGTAGATCAAGGTCTTCAGGAGATATAGCACCTCGTTTCAGAACTGAATCTTTCAACCAGTCAAGAAAGCCTTTCCAGTAGTTACTGCCAACCAGGACAACTGGAAAAGGTTTTATTTTCTTTGTCTGAATCAATGTTAATACTTCGGTCAATTCATCCAGCGTTCCAAGGCCACCGGGCATACAGATGAACGCGCTGGCATATTTTACAAGCATTACTTTCCTGACAAAAAAGTGGTGAAACTGTATCGATACATTAGTATATTGGTTCAGTGTCTGTTCCTGCGGAATATCTATGTTCAGACCAACAGAAGTGCTGTTTGATCGGAGTGCGCCTTTATTAGCCGCTTCCATCACTCCCGGCCCTCCGCCGGTAAAAATGGAGAATCCCAGATTCCCTAACCGATAGGCTATATCTTCCGTTTTTGCATACATAGGATCATTGGGTGACAGGCGTGCAGATCCGTATATCGTCACGGCAGGTTCTATTCCCGTTAATGTATCGAATCCCTCAACGAGTTCTCCAATAATACGGAACATTCGCCATGATTCTTCTTTAACAAGTTCGTTGATCTCATAATTAGGCATTTTACTTTCCTCCCCTGTATAACTGGATAACTGTTACTATACCACGCAAGCGTGGTTTTATGGTATACTGACCTGTTTTTTCTCTGATGGTGAAAATGACTGAAACAACGAAATCCTACAGCTTGACACGGATAGACTCATATTATGAAGAGAATTAACCGATAAGAAAATATATTTGATGGTCTACTCAATCGCTACCGATTCACGGTACATCGGCACGCTGACTTTCCAGCCGCGCTCCTGTCTGAGAAATTTACCGAATTCTTTGGCTGATTTAGCCTCACCATGAACGATAAAGACTCGTCTTGGATTAATACCAGACATCCATTGCAGGAGTTCGTTTCTATCAGCATGCGCTGAAAAACCGGTAATTTCTGCCACCCCTGCCCGTACCGGGTATCGTTGACCAAGAATCCTGACCTTCTTGATACCGTCGACGATACTTCTACCAAGAGTACCAACCGCCTGGTAACCAACGAAAAGTATCGTGCTTTCCGGTTTGGTGATATTGTTCACAAGATGGTGTTTGATCCTCCCACCGGTACACATACCCGAACCTGCGATAATCATGGCTGGAGTTTTTAGAAAATTCAAAGCCTTCGATTCTTCGGTGGTTTGGACCATCTTGAGCATAGGAAAATCGAATGGTGATTTATCCTGATTTACCATCTGAGTCATTTCCATATCGTACAGTTCTCTGTACCTTTTAAAAACCTCGGTAATTTTAATAGCCATAGGGCTGTCGAGGTATACGGAAATGTCGGGTATCTTATCTTCAAGTAATAATAGATTCATATAATAGAGGACTTCCTGAGCTCTTTGAAGGGCAAAACTGGGTACGATAATATTCCCACCAGCTTTCACTGTTGAATTTACAAGTGCAGCCAGTCTATAGCCTATATCTTTAGGTTCTTCGTGCACCCTATTTCCATAGGTAGATTCAACAACAGCATAGTCAATCTCCTTATATTCATAAGGATCTTTGAGTATCGGTGTGTCGTCTCTACCAACATCGCCCGAAAAGAGAATACTCCTGGTTTCGTTGCTCTGAGAAACGGTTACCTTTATTGTCGATGAACCAAGTACGTGGCCAGCATCGTGTAAAGTAGCTATTATGCCGTCTCCGAGATTGACTTCTTCACGATAGTTCACCCCAGTGAAAAGGGAAAAAGAAGCTTCAGCATCTTCAGTTGTATAAAGAGGCATTTCTGGGTAAGGTCCTTTTCTCTTTTCCTTCTCATGTCGTTTTTTCTTAAAAGCTGCGTCTTCTTCCTGCAGGTGCGCAGCGTCGAGTAATATTATCTTGACGATATCCGCCGTTGCATGTGTGGAGTAGATAGTACCCCTAAAACCGTCTTTCACCAGTTTTGGGATCAGTCCGGAATGGTCGACATGCGCGTGGGTAAGTAGCATGGCATCAATCGTGGCAGGATCGAAAGGAAAAGGTTCCCAGTTTCTGTTTTTAAGCTTTCTTTCCTGGTAAAGACCGCAGTCAATCAGGATTCTCTTACCGTTAGCTTCAAGGAGGAACCTTGAACCGGTTACATTCTGAGCGGCGCCAAGAAAGGATATTTTTGCTAACATTTTCCGCCTCCCGAATCAGACAGGTTTATTTTATCTTAACACCTAATCAGAATAACCGCCAAAAAAAGACTGCAGGAAGTTTATCAGAATTGTCCAGAAAAGGTATAAAATGATAGAGTATGTGAGATACATCGGAGTATGTATTGACTCAGGTGTTTGATGACTGTTTTTCTGGCAATAGTCGGATTTATCCTGATAGGGGTAGGGTTTATCGGAATATTTCTCCCGATCCTGCCTGGAATTCCTCTTGCCTGGCTCGGTCTCTTCATATTCGCGATCGGAACCGGTTTTGAAAAGATATCGATTCTGGCAACTGTTATTTTCTTTGTACTGATGTTGTTAACACTTGCACTCGATTTTCTCGCTCCCATGCTGGGAGCCGGAAAATATAAAGCCAGTAAATTGGGTATTGCCGGTACCTTTGTCGGGTTTATCGTGGGAATACTGGTATTCGGATTCTGGGGAGTTATCCTCGGGCCGTTTATCGGAGCTTTTGTCGGAGAATTGATCGCCAGGCGACCTGCTGGCCAGGCATTGAAATCTGCTACAGGCGCATTCATCGGTTTTCTTGCCGGATCGCTGGTAAGGGTCATCTATATTTTTGTGCTTCTTGGGTTCTTTATATATTCATTAACGTAACAGGAAAATATGGGAGGAAAACGATGGTAGTAACGGATATCACGCAGAAAGAATACGAAGAGGAAGGAAAACGACTTAGGGACGAGGTAGAGAAACGGACAGGAAAATCTGCCGAAGAACTGTATGAAGAAAAGGAAAAAAGGCTAAGGGACGTAATCGAATTGAAGGTGCCGGATCGGGTTCCGGTGATACTTCCGACAAGCTACCTTCCGTCCAGGTGGGTAGGTGGAGAAATGACCGCCGCGGATTCATACAGAAATCCGGTGAGGTGGAAGGCAGCTTCCAGGAAAATGGTGTTCGACCTTGATCCGGATATTCAGCAAGCACAGGCAGGAGGTTCCGGAGCAGCGGCTTCAATCCTGGGACCTAAGTTGTTCAAGTATCCCGGCGATGGAGTCGGAGAGGAATCGTCACACCAGCTCATCGAAGGTGAAAACATGAAAGCAGATGAATATAAGATATTTCTCAATGACCCCGGTGATTTCACCCTCAGATATTTTCTGCCCCGCGTCTGGAAAGAACTTGAACCGCTGTCAAAACTTCCGCCATTGAACTCCCTTTGGGGTCCTTCGAATGTTTCACCTGCGTTCGGTGATCCCGAAGTTATGAAAGCTTTTGAATCTCTTCACAAAGCCGGGCAAAAACAACAGGAATATTTCAGCCTTGCGTTCGGGCTTGATAACGACCTGGCTGAACTGGGTTTCCCTCCGATGACACATGGTATGGCTCCGGCACCATTCGATATCATATCCGATTACCTGAGAGGTATGGCAGGCACGATGCTGGACCTGTATCGGCATCCGGATGAACTTTTACAGGCCTGCGATATGATGCTGGAAAGGTCAATTGCTACCGGACTACGAACACTCGAGAGTAAGCTGGGTAATCCGAAAAGGGTATTCTCTGCCCTGCATCGCGGCTCGGACGGATTTCTTAACCTGAAACATTTTGAGAAATACTACTGGTCTTATCTGAAAAAGGTTGTTTATTCCGTGACCGATGCAGATATGGTTTTCATCGCGTTCTATGAAGGTAACTGGGAACAGCGTCTTGAATATATGCTTGAACTCCCTGAAGGCAAGACAATAGCCCGTTTCGCATTTACTGACCTGAAGAAGGCTAAAGAAATCCTTAAAGGACATACCTCCATCATGGGAGGGGTACCGCACTCGCTACTCCAGACGGGCACGCCCAACGACGTGGATAAGTTCTGCAAGGAACTCATCGAAACCGTAGGTAAAAATGGAGGATTCATGCTGTCTCCCAGCACCGGAATCACCAATGAAGCAAAACCAGAAAACGTGAAAGCAATGGTCGACGCTGTCAAGAAATACGGTATTTATTAGCAAAACACTATATTCTAACATCGAGTACGGCAGGCTTGCCCTGCCGTGTTGCGTTTATGGCCTCTTCCAGGGCTTGCTTCACTTCTCCT
>DUFA01000009.1 GCA_011191975.1 Dehalococcoidia bacterium | reverse complement strand
TAGAATATTATCCGTTAAAAAATCACGTTTTATAGCAGGGACTCTGGTCCTGACGAACTTGATACCATACTTGTCTCTTGCTTCAAGAAAGTACTTATAATTCCCTTTTCCGAAAGCACGGATATCCATGTAGAAAACAGTAATATCTATGTCAGGATTTACTTCCTTTGTCAGGACAGCTTCTTTAATTGCGTACATGCAGCATGCCGACGAGCAGTAGTTGTATTCAATCTCGTGTGAGCCAACGCACTGCAGAAAAGCCAGTGATGAAGGCATCTTGCCATCTGAAGTCCTTTGCAGGTTCCCCCGTGTTGGTCCGGAAGGACTTAACATCCGCTCCATCTCTATGCTTGTAAGCACGTTCGGGAAACGCTGGTATCCGTATTCACTTGTCTGTCTGGCATTGAACTCTTCGAAACCGGTAGACAGCACGACTGCCCCGACTTTTAACTCCAGGTTCTCGTCCTGCGCATCCAGGTCAATCGCGTTATTCGGGCATTTCTCTGCACATAAACCGCACTTCGTGCAGCTGTCCCAATCGATAAGATAAGCGTTGGCGGCTACCATCGGATTTCTGACGTATATAGCTTTTCGTTTTTCAAGCCCCTGATTAAATTCACTGTCTACTTCCACCGGGCAGACTTCGGCACAAAGGCCGCAGCCTGAGCACAGATCACGTTTTACGCCCATGGAGGTTTTCTTTATCGTGGCTGTGAAATTCCCGGCCTGGCCTTCAAGTTTTTCAACCGAAGCCAGTGGAAGAAACTCTATATTCGGATGATTCAGTCCACGGCGAAGGCAGAATTGAACGGACTCATCACCGACAACCAACGGAAGCATCTGGCACATTCCGCAGTGACTGTTCGGAAACCACTTGTCCATCTGCATGAGTGTGCCGCCGATATCAGGGCTAAGGTCGCAAAGATAGACTTTTAATCCTGATTCAGCTAGTTCAAGAGACGCTTTGACACCGCCGACACCGGCGCCTATGACAAGCACTGATTGTTCTTTAATGTCTGTCATCTCTTCTCTCTATATATACTCGCGTGTCGCCGCGTCCACTTTCTCGAAAAACTGCTTCGGTGTCCAGTTCTTATGCTGAATTGCGCTTGACGGACACTGAGCGGCACAGGCCCCGCATCCTTTACAAAGGGCTGCATTCACTTCCGCTATTTTCCGTTTCTCATCGATTTCGATAGCTTTATAGGCGCATACCGCAGCGCACTGTCCGCACCCGGTACATACTTCCTCGTCAACATAGGCCGTAGCGGCTTCGACTTCCACCTTACCCCTGCTTATCATGGATAAAACCTTGCCGGCTGCCGCCGAAGCCTGAGCGACCGTATCCGGAATATCTTTCGGTCCCTGGCAGCATCCCGCTAAATACAATCCGTCACTCATCGTGGCGACAGGATCAAGTTTCGGATGCCTTTCGAGGAAAAATCCATCTGCGCTTCTATTTATACCGAATAGCTGAGCAACCTCATTTGCGTCTGTTCTCGGTTCCAGCGCTGTACACAGGACCACCATATCTACCGGGACTCGAACGATACTGCCAAGCAGCGTATCTTCAACAATAACTACCAGTTTTCCCTGCTCTTCGTCTCTCTGGGCTTTATCCGTTATCTGTCCCACTTTTCCTCTAATAAAAGTGGTACCTTCATCGGCAAGCCTGTTATAAAATTCTTCGTAGCCTTTTCCGTAACACCTCATATCGATGTACATCTGGTAAACATTCGCCTCGGTTTTTTCCTTAATAAGGTGCGAGTACTTCAGAGCATACATGCAGCAGACTCGTGAACAGTATTCGTGGTAGTTCGTATCGCGACTTCCGACGCAGTGTACAATTGCCACGCTTTCCGGCTTCGATCCGTCTTTTAATTGTATCTGCCCCAGTGTCGGTCCGGATGCGTTACTCATTCTTTCAAACTGGAGAGCAGTAATGACATTATCATACTGACCGTATCCGTAACGCTCGATTTGTGCAGCATCGAACGTATCATAGCCAGTGGCGAGAATAACCGATCCGACTTCCACTTCAACAATTTCATCCTTCTGGTCAAAATCTATCGCCTCGGCCTGGCAGAATTTCTTACAGGCACCGCATTTTCCATCGGCAAGATACTTGCAGTGTTCACCATCGATTGTCGCTATATTCGGTATTGCCTGCGCGAAAGGTATGTAAACAACCTTTCTTTCTTTCAATCCTTCATCGAAGGTACTGATCACTTTAAAGGGACATTTTTCAACACAAGTGCCGCACCCGGTGCATTTATCGGCATCAACATATCGCGCTTTTTTCCTGACTTTTATCGTGAAGTTCCCTATATACCCGTTTACCTCCTCAACTTCACTGTAAGCCATCAACTCGATATTCTCGTTTCGCCCGACTTCACTGAGAAGAGGAGTAAAAATACAGCTTGCGCAGTCAAGGGTCGGGAATGTTTTATCGAACTGAGCCATATGACCACCGATACTCGGCTCACGTTCAACCAGATAAACTTTATTCCCTGAGTTAGCAATATCGAGCGCCGCTCGCATTCCTGCAATACCGCCGCCGACCACCATCACATTTGGATTTACCGATACTTCCCTGACTTCCAGCGGCTGCTGGTGCTGTACCCAGCGTACAGCAGCTTCGACCGTCGATTTGGCTTTCTCGGTAGCGTCGTCTTTATCAGCAGTTACCCAGGCATCCTGCTCACGGATATTCGCCATTTCGAACATATAAGGATTGATTCCGGCTTCCTGGCAGGCAACCCTGAAAGTGTGTTCATGAAGCATAGGCGAACATGAAGCAACAACTACTCTGTTGAGGTTATGTTCTTTTATATCTTCCTTGATCATGTTCTGACCGGGATCGGAACACATATACATATAGTCTTTCGCCACCACTACGTTGGGAAGACCGGCTGCATATTCGGCTACTGTAGCAACATCGACTACACCGGCAATATTCAATCCACAGTGGCACACGTACACGCCAATTCGAGGTTTCTCATCCATTGAACGGGCCTCCAAACTTCTCTATATCGCTTCGTTTACAAGTTCGGCGATATCTTTTATAACCAGAGCGTCTTCGTTTTCTCCGGAACGTAGGCTGTCTTCGAAGTTAAGAATACAGTAAGGGCAGGCCGCGGCAAGTATTTCTGCTCCTGTTTCGATTGCCTGCTCGATACGTAAATCACTGAACCGTTCACCTTTTTTCGTATCCATCCAGATTCTTCCGCCGCCGCCACCACAGCATAAGCTGTTTTCTCGATAATCAACCATTTCAACCAGCTCGATACCGGGAATACTCTGGAGGACCTTCCTCGGTTCATCATAAACACCGTTATGCCTGCCAAGATAACAGGCGTCATGGTAGGTGACTTTCTTATTTATCTCTTTAGAAAATGTTATTTTCCCTTCGTCGATGAGTTCGGCGAAAAACTGGGAAGAATGGAGTATCTCGAATTCACCGCCGAGTTCTGGATATTCGTTCTTGAAGGTATTGTAACAATGAGATGAAGTAGTAACTATCCTGGTAACACCGGCTTCTTTAAAATTATTGATATTGGTTTCTGCGAGAGTTTTAAAAAGATTCTCGTCACCGGCTTTTCGAACGCTTTCACCGCAGCATTTTTCCTCAGTTCCAAGAATTCCGAAATTCACTCCTGCTTTCTTCAATACACTTGCCGTGGCTTTTGCTACTCTCTGGACACTCGGATCATAGGCGGGTATGCAGCACGAGAAATATAGAACATCCATTCCTTTAGTGAATGGTTGTATATCAAGATTCTTTGTCCAATCGGTCCGGTTTTCTTCAGATTCACCCAGTGGATTTCCCGTAGCCGATATATTCTTCATTGATATTCGCAGACCATCAGGAATACCACCCACGCTGAATTCAACGATCGCTCTTCTCATTGCCCGCATGACATCAATAATAGCTACACCCCGAGGACATCTATCCACACATGCTTTACAGGTGGCACACATCCATAGTTCTTCACTTTCGAAATCAATCAGACCAAGTTGCCCCTGGTGCATAATCTTTCGAACGATAAAATTTTTCACAAGATTCCATGGACAGGTAGCTGAACAGGTTCCGCACTGGTAGCATAATTTAAGAGGATCACCGCCCTCTTCTTTAATAAGATCAATCACTTCCGGGTATGGGGTTAATGCCTGCATGTTGTTCCGTACCTTTCCTGTTCATTTTCCGATATTTCTGATTGAAATAGTATGTCACTATTAACTGGCAGCGTAAAAATAACGTCACATCCATAATGACATGTTTCTATACTATATGTCAATAGTAATGGTCTAATTTCGAGACTAAAATGCATTGATAATATACAATTTATCCATATTTCAAATGGGATCTTCTTAAATAGAAAAGGTACCATTTACTATATGTATCGTGCGGCTAATGTTGACAGACCAAATTGTGCGTGTTACTATTCATATGACGTTATATACACGCAGTATGATTATAATGACATACTCAAAAAAATCACTTTTTCACTCGGATACCTGACTACCTTTCAGCAGTACAGTTGTAAAACGGCTAAGTAGTTTTCAGGGAGTTTATAAATGAGGTACGCAGAGACCGGATATAATCTTGAAATCAACCTAACTACTGGAAGTATTGAAAAGGTTGAAACCGATATCAGGAACACAGAGTTATATATTGGAGGTCAAGGAACGGCAGCCAAAATACTCTGGGACAGAGTACCTCCCGATACCGAGCCGTTTTCAGAAGATAATCTCCTAATTTTCAGTACCGGTTTACTTCACGGTACCCCGGTTCCCGGTGCCAATCGCGTAGCTGTTAATACTTTTTCTCCACAAACCAACCTGCAGGCACATTCTTTAATGGGTAGTTATTTCGGCCCGGAAATGAAATACGCGGGTTACGATAAAATCATCCTTAAGGGAAAATCTCCCAGTCTGGTATATCTATGGATCCACAATGACAAGGTTGAGATAAGAGATGCGTCACACCTGGCCGGGAAGGGTACCCATGAAACTGCCACCATTCTGCGGGAAGAACTCAGTCAGGAAAAAGCCCAGATTGCAGCAATAGGTCTTGCTGGTGAAAACAGAGTCTTTACCGCGTCTATTGACCACAGCGATGCATGCGCTTCACGTGCCGGCGTAGGAGCAATTATGGGTGACAAGCGTGTCAAGGCAATAGCAGTACGAGGTACCCAGGATATTCACGTTGCTCATCCAGCCGAATTGTTCAAGATATGTCAGGATTTACGTATCATTATGAAAAATAGTGAGCATGTAGGTGACTGGATGGCGGTTGATGAAGATGACAGTTTTCATCATAATAACTTCGCCTGGGGAAATGCCCGCACACGTATAAGGAATTACTGGACTGATGAAATACAGGAAAGATTTACCCGGCTAAAGTATGACCATATGCCACGCCAGACCGGTTGTTATAACTGTCCCAAGAGTTGCCATAATGTCATTAATTGGCCTGAACGTCGGCGCTTCGCGTATAAGTGCTATGCCAAGGATACCTATCACATGGCATCATTTCAAGAACTAGATTTCAGTTACGAGATACTTCCCGTTGCCACGGAATATGGATTGGACGCTTATTCTACACCTCAGATTATTGCATTCGCACTTGAATTACTTGATGCAGGCATCCTTACCGAAAGAGATTTCCCTGGTATGCCGGAGGATATTCGTAGTAGATTCTATTATATTATGGAAAAGATAGTCAGGAGAGAAGGAATCGGGGATATTCTGGCTAATGGTGTATATCATGCAGCCCGTCAGATAGGTAACGGTGCCGAAGCCTTCGACCATAATACGGTCAAGAAATTTGAGCAGCTTCCGATAAAGCTGGGTAAACTAAATCCTCCCTATTTCCTTATGATAGCTACCGGTAATAAAATGGCAATCACCCAGATTGAAGGCTCCTTTCCTCAGGATCCTCTGCCCACGATGGAGGAACGGCAAGAGTTCGTGGATGACTGGGAAGCTGTTCCTGATGAAAAGTTTAAGCAGTATTTCCTCAACTGGGATAAACGTAATGAGATATCAAATGAAGCGTCCTGTGCTATCACGGAATGGAACGAAATGATGCATACTCTCGATGATTCCGACGGAATTTGCGGATTCTTATCTTCATTCAGGGGGCAATTTGGCGGCAGAGTTGCTTATCATATTCATAATCTGCCTACTATTATCAACCTGGCTACAGGAATGAATTTCGACGAAAAAAGTCTCTGGGAAACCGGCACAAGAATTCGCAATCTTATACGGGCCTTGAATGTTAGACGCGGAATGCGTCGATCCGACGAAGTGCCACCCGCAGATCATTGGGCAGTAAGGGATCATGAATTTGAGCAGAAATTACTCGATGATTACTACGAGTACCGTGGCTGGAACAAGGATGGGATCCCAACAAAAGAAACGCTTGAAAAATTACAGTTAGGATATATATCCGATGATTTCGTCAAGCGAGGAATCCTCTAGGAAAATTGTACTTTTAACTCTTTCGTGAATTTGACCATATTCTCCGATAAAAGGTATCGAGATGATAAGAACAAGGACAATTAAGACGATTAAGGTAAACGCAGATAAGTGCACCGGCTGCCGTGCCTGCGAAGTAGCCTGTGCAGCCTACCATTCTGAACCCAAGTACAGTATCGTGAACCCGGCACGATCGCGCATCCAGGTCTTTCGATGCGAGGATACTGATATTTATCTGCCAATAAGGGCTGGTAAATATACTGAAGTTGAATGTATCGGTAGAAATGTCATTATTATCGATAATAAGGAATACGGTGAATGCTCGTTCTGCAGACAAGCATGCCCGTCCAGAGAAATATTTCATGAACCTGATTCAGGTATCGCACTCGAATGTGACATGTGTGGAGAACCGATGCCCGAAGACGGCCCTTTATGCGTTCAATGGTGTGGGACCGAAGCCCTGACCTATGAGGAAATCGAGGTTGAAGAAGAGGTTGAGGACGAGGACGAAACGGTCGTTGTGGAGGAGCTTTGATGACAGAAGCTGCAAACTCATCTATTGGAGCAGTACTGGTTGTTGGAGGAGGAATCAGTGGCATACAGGCATCTCTTGATCTTGCTGATTCCGGATTTAAGGTATACCTTGTTGAAAAATCCCCGATGATTGGCGGGAAAATGGCGCAGCTGGATAAAACTTTCCCGACTCTCGATTGTTCACTCTGAATACTCGGGCCTAAAATGGCGGATGCCGGTCGGCATCCAAATATAAAAATATTGGCTAATACTCAGATAGAAAAAGTAGAAGGTCAAGCAGGCAATTTTACCGTCACAGTCCTTCGACAGCCCAGATATGTAGATGAAGATCTTTGTGTAGGCTGCAGAAATTGCGCCACTTACTGCCCTTATACTGTTTCCAATCCATTCGATGAAAATCTCGGCCCTGCGAAAGCAATAGATATCTGGTGTCCCCAGGCAATTCCAGCATCCGCAGCTATAAACCGTGATGCCTGTCTTTATTTTGATACTAAATGCACTATATGTAAATCGGTCTGTCAGGCAAAAGCAATTGATTTCAAGCAGAAAAAGAAAAGAGGAATTATGCATGTCGGGGCTATTATCGTAAGTCCCGGATATGAGATATTCGACGCAAAGCTGGCAGGAGCCTACGGCTACGGGCGTATGAAAAATGTTGTCAATAGCCTTGAGTTCGAGCGAATGTCGAACGCATCAGGACCTTTTAACGGCGAGGTTATTCGTCTGTCTGACGGTAAGGTTCCTCATAAGATAGCATGGCTGCAGTGCGTCGGTTCACGTGACTCCGGTCTCGGAAACACCTACTGCTCCGGAATATGTTGCACCTACGCCTTAAAACAGATGATTCTTGTTAAGAATCATCATCCGGATATCGAGGTAGCTATATTTCACAACGATATCCGGACATTCGGCAAAGGTTTCGAAGATTTCTACAACCGGGCTAAGGAAATGGAAGGCGCCCGATTTATCAGAAAGAGAATTTCTTCTGTCAAAGAAAATAAGCGGAATAATAACCTTATTGTTTCTTATGTCACTGACGATCATACAGTGCAAGAAGAAGAGTTCGAAATGATAGTACTTTCCGTCGGAATGAGCCCCGCAAAAGATAACACTGCACTCGCAGAGGTAATGGGATTCGATCTGAACGAACACGGTTTCTGTGAAACGAACGGATTAACGCCGAATGAGATTGCCAGCAAACCAGGTATATATCCTGCTGCCGCGTTCACTGCACCGATTGATATTCCTGACTCTATCAGTTCAGCCAGCGGTTCCGGAGCGATGGCTGCCCAGTTGCTGGCAAGCCAGCGAGGAACACTTGCCCAGAAAAAGATATATCCCGAAGAAAGGTCAGTCGAAGGCGAAGAACCAAGAATTGGCGTTTTTGTGTGCAACTGCGGTACCAATATCGCCGGAGTTGCCGATGTTCCTGCTCTTGTCGATTACGCCTGGACTCTTGATGACGTAGTTCACTCTGAACAACAGACCATTTCGTGTGGCTCCGACGCACTACGTAAGATAACTGAAGCCATTAAGACAAACAAACTAAATCGAGTCGTAGTTGCAGCCTGTACACCCAGAGATCATGAAACCGTTTTCCGTGAGGCTTTACGTGAAGCAGGCTTAAATCCTTATCTTCTGGATATGGCCAATATCAGAGAGCACTGCACCTGGGTACACTCTTTCGAAAAAGAAGAAGCCACGGAAAAAGCCAAAGACACTATCACCATGTCTGTCGCTCGGGCACGTAATCTTACAGAACTTGAGGAACTCGAACTACCGGTTAATCCGAAAGGACTCGTTCTTGGCGGTGGCCTGGCCGGAATGAATGCAGCCCTCTCTCTTGCCAAACAAGGTTTTCAGGTTTATCTCGTAGAAAAAGAAAGCGAGTTGGGAGGTCACGCTAAGCATATTCACTACACGCTCGAAGGACTGGAAGTGGATCCTTATCTTAGACAGATAATCCTAGAAGTAGAGAATGAAAAGAATATCACGCTTTATAAGGGTTACGTACTAAAACACTTCGCCGGGTATGTCGGTAACTTCAGAAGCACGCTGGTCAAGACCGACGGACCTGATTCAGAACTAATCGAACTTCAGCATGGTATTACGATACTTGCAACCGGTGGAAGTGCCTATGCACCTACCGAATATAACTATGAGAAAAGTTCGCGGATAGTGACACAGCAGGAACTCGAAGAGATGATTTCTGCCGGTACCTTACCCGAAAACATAAAGAACGTATCGATGATACAGTGTGTAGGCGCCAGGAATGAAGAACACGGTTATTGTAGTCGTATCTGCTGCGGTGTAACCTTGAAAAACGCGCTTAAACTCAAGGAAATTGATCCAGATAAAGAAATTACTGTATTTTACCGAGATATGAGAGCTTATGGCTTTAAAGAAGATTATTACTTAGAAGCCAGAGATAAAGGTGTCCTTTTCATCCAATATGAACCTGAAAGACAGCCGGAAGTATCGGTCAATGGCGATAATCTGACGCTTCACTATTTTGACAGCACGATCAACATGGAGGGTGAGATCAAGCCCGACCTAATTGTACTCAGTACTCCCGTTGTTCCCGACGGTAACCAGGAATTATCTCAATTACTAAGATTACCCTTAACCGGTGATGGATTCTTCATGGAAGCTCATATGAAACTCAGACCCCTTGATTTCGCGACCGACGGCATCTTCCTCTGCGGCATGGCGCAATATCCCAAAGATATTCCCGATTCCATCAACCAGGCAAAAGGTGCTGCTCTTCGAGCGGCTACTATCCTGTCCAAGGATACCATCGTCGCCAGCGGCGCCGTTTGCGAAGTGAACCAGGAAGACTGCATCGGTTGCGGTCTTTGTACGAGAGGATGTCCTTACAATGCTATCGAGATGCTTGAAACCGAAGAAGGAAAAGTTGCTAATGTAATAGCTGCCGCCTGCAAGGGATGTGGGGTATGCAATGCAGTCTGTCCCACTCAAGCGATTTCTCTGAATCACTTCACCGACCAGCAGATATTCTCACAGATCGAAGCAGCCTATTCGGTGCCTATAGACGAAGACAAACCTAAAATTTTAACGATTCTCTGCAACTGGTGTGGTTATGCAGCTGCCGACCTCGCCGGAGTATCCAGAATACAATACGCGTCAAACACACGTTCAATCAGAGTCCTGTGTTCCGGTCGGGTACATCCCAAGTTTGTCTATGATGCTTACTTGAAAGGGATGGACGCTGTTCTCATTGTAGGATGCCATCCGGCAGACTGCCACTATATTACGGGTGTTCAGCAGCAGATACGCACTATTCCTATAACCCAGAAAGGGCTTGAAAAAATAGGGATAGAGCCGTCCAGGCTTAAGCTCGAGTTCGCTTCAGCCGCAGAAGGAGCAGCCTTTGCAGCAATAATAAATAATTATACCAGTGAAATAACTAAACTAGGTCACCTCGAACTAACCGATGAGCAGAAAGAACAGCTGGTAATCCTCAGGGATAAGAAGACCCAACCTAAGAAGAAAGGGAAAGCGGCTAGTGCAGCAGCAACTGACGACGGAGAAAATACCACTTCGGAATAACGAATTTACACAAAAGATAGCCGCTGAGGTTAGGTACCTTAACCGTTGCTACCAGTGCTCGATGTGCAGCGATGGATGCCCCGTTGCTTATGCAATGGATTATTACCCCAATCAAATAATTCATCTCGTACGATTTGGGCTGAAAGATAAGGTATTAAACAGCACAACTATATGGCTATGCGCTTCTTGCGAGACATGCGCCACACGTTGTCCCAATGAAATAGAAATCGTCCGCCTGATGGACATACTTCGGGAAGAATCGGTAAAAGCCGGAGTTAACAGCAGGGTGAGTAATATACTCAAATTTCACCAGGCATTCCTGGACCAGATAAAGAAAAACGGCAGGATCAACGAAGTAAGTCTGATGATTAGCTACGAGATGAAATCACGTGAATTTCTCTCTTTTCCTAAGATAAAGGAACTAACGGGTATGGCAATTGGCATGTTTAAGAAAGGTAAGATTAAATTCCCTTCGTTGAAGAGACACTCGACCGGAGAGATCAAGTCTATTTATAAAAAAGTTTTTTCTCATTAGAATATTTTCCATGATAAAGTTAAATATATGAAATACGCATACTATCCCGGTTGTACTGCGGCAACCACATCAGTTGAATATGAAGAATCTGTCAGGGAACTAGCCAGGTATCTTGAAATAGAGTTCACCGAAATACCTGACTGGACATGTTGCGGCGCCAGTTCAGGTCATGTCATAAACCGCGAGCTTTCTCTCGCCCTTCCGTCCCGCAATCTTGCCCTTGCCGAAAAGATGGATATGGATATCGTCGCGCCCTGTCCGGGGTGTTTATTACGTTTTAAGACTGCTGAATACGAACTTGGCAGAGATTCGATGTTAAAATCTAAGATAGAAGAAGACATAGGTTCGAAGCTTAATCTTTCGCGGAAATCTCGTCATGTTTTGGAGATCCTATACCAGGATATTGGACTTGAAACTATCAGAGATAAAGTAGTAAGACCACTTGAGGGTTTGAAGGTTGCACCTTATTATGGGTGTGTTCTTGTACGGCCTCCTGAAATCACTTCCTTTGATAATCCTGAGAATCCCGTGATAATGGACGAGATCATAGAAGCCCTCGGAGCTGAGATAATTGACTGGTCGTATAAAGTTGATTGCTGCGGTGGGTCTCTCTCTATAGTTGTTCCAGAAATAGTCCGGAAATTAACAGGCAAAATTATTCAAGGAGCCAGAGAAGCCCGAGCTGACATGATAGTAACTGCCTGTGGCATCTGCCAGCTTAACCTGGATATGCGTCAACCGAAGGAACCCGATTCTGAACCTTTACCTGCACTCTATTTCAGTGAGTTGATGGCACACGCCTTCGGCAGCCAGAATATAAAAGAATGGGCTGAGAAGCACTTCATTGATCCATCAGTAAAATTAACCGAACTTGGCTTGTTTTAAACTCTTTACTTAGTATTCCGACAGGACTGAATCGAAATACTGGTTTGCCTTCTCAGTAAGTATTTCATGATATCGATCGAAAAGATCCATTGCTTCTGATCTTAACCAGTTTTTTGGAAGTAACTCCTCTGGAAGGTCAGGATCCAGGTAAGGCAGTCGTCGATAATCATCAATCAGTTTGAATCTCTGAACAAAGTATTCACTGGACTCGATAATTTCACCTTTTTCGATACGCTCCAGGTGGTCTTGCATTTTTTTTCGGTATTCTTTAATAAATGCGTTATACCTTTTATGTATTTTCTGGAGATCCCAGCACCTGGAGACTATTCCTGCCGGATCATTCGAATTTTTCATTGTGGTTTGAAATACTTGTATATACGGTCTTATTTTAAGTTTATCGGCTAGTTCGGTAACTTCGCCGGTAAGGTTATGGGGCGATACCCAAGTAGCGGTGGTTAGGGGACCAAAACCCATCCAGGCAAGCTCTCTACGAAGTCTGTCCCTCGCCTCCCTGTTTTCTTCAGGAATGTAATAGACTACGAGGTTCCACAAACCGTCCCATTTTGCATGTTTCCGCTCGAAAATTCTTCTCTCACCTTTACTCATTAAAGCCAAACCTTCTGCGCTCAGCGAATAATAACTGCGCGATTTGTTGCGCCTGACTTTTAGAATACCCGCACGGCACATGCGTGAAACCGCCGACCTGATAGAATTTTCAGAAAGGCCAAAATTACTCAGAAGTGCTATAAGACTGCCTATTCCTATTTCGCCACCTCTATGACGAACGTAATCGCCATAAAGAGTAAGCATTGCAGACCTAGGACCGAACATAGTATGTCACCGTAATGATATTGCGTTTATAAAGTGATAGATTATGTTAACACTCGATTCACGGGGTGTCAACACAATATTATCAACACACAATATTATCAAGAAATTATATTACGAAATATATTTATAAGCGATCTATGGGTGGGTTCCCCTGACTACTTCTATCTCCAGATCATCCTGTATTGCTTTTTCATACAGATCAACCGTTGGACACGGGTGTACCAGGCAGTTACCAAGGTGTATCACCTCGGCACCCTTTTCTTTTAGCTTCGTTGCTTTCTCTAAAATTTTATCTGCTTTACCTCTGCCGCAACCTCCGCAGGTATCGAACCCTATAAGCTCGATTTCACCATATCTCTCAAAACTTCCCTTCTTTTCCTGTAACGCCGGGAAGCAGTGGAATCCTGCGCAATTATTACTATGTTCACCACACCTGATAATACCTATTTTCATCAATCACAACCCCTCTTTTTTATTTATCGCCATTCATCAACCGACGCAGTACCGAGTAATCCAAGACTACCTGCCTGCCAGTAAGGATTTGTTTCGCCTCCGGCTACCATGATATTCACATCAACTCCACGCGATACTGGTATCTTGACTCCTTCCGGCAGTTTAAGCCAAGAAGCATACGGTTCTTCATTGGCTTTTGCTTTCGCCAACTCCTCGGGATGTCCGCCAGCAGGAAATTGACCGGGAAATCCCCAGTACTGTTTCTGATCGTACTTAACATTCTCTTTTAACCACTGGTGGAACTCCTCTTTTGTTTTATACCCGAGATCATCATGTAGCATCATCGCCACCAGCGGATCCATTACAATAGATGTACCACAACATTGAAAATTGTCTTCGAAGAAAATCTTGATAGTCTGGTCTTTCCATGATTCGAATCCGCCCATGTTACTCCAGCTCCAGCCATGGAATACACTGACTACGCTTTCTTCCGGTTTATACCCTTTTAACACATGAAACGGCTTCCATCCTTCCGGAAGCCTTTCTTCACGTTCACCAAAACACAAATTCGAAAAATTATGTCCCTGCCCCTGGCTTCCCATATAATTCAATCCCGGCGTGACTCCACCACCAAGGTTCTTCGATACGAGAGACCAAGCCGCTCCGATCGCAACATTCGCATGATTAAAAGGTCCCAGTGTACCTATCGACATATTCATCTTGATTTCATTTCGTATGGGTCCGTTCACGCAGACCATCGCTGTAAAAGAATTGGTGGAAGTGAACAAAGCTGTGTGTCCTAAAGACGCAATTGCAAGAATTATCGGAAAATGTTCAGGTTTTGCTCCAGCCATTACAGCGTTCACAGCGACCTGTTCAACATTATAGGACCATTTTTCATGCGGAGATGATGGCGCCATTTCACCGACTTTCTCATCGGGCTTCCTACTCGTTCCTTTCAACATGGCTTCCACTCGTTCTTCGGTTGGTACGATTATCGGCAGATATAAAGTCCAGCCATTATTCCTGAATAGTTCTTGAAAATTTTCTTCCGTATCGGTACCCAAGATTCTCTGTCGCGGTCTTTCTATATTTCCCGTTTTCGATTCCTCTTCATTAAGAGGTAATGTGAGATGGTCCACGATCTCCTGTAAAACCTGCTTCCCGGAAACAGGATCTTTGCCCAGCAGCTTCTGCCGGCACTCCTCAGAAGGCCTGTATGCAACAGGATGCTGGACAAAAGCTACTCGCAGGTGCTGCATTCCTTTTCCATAAAGAGACTCCCTTACGGGGGTTTCAAACGTGTTGGTGATGACCGGTACTGAAGGTATGCCCAGCTTTTCGGCTGTAACACAGTGGCCGGCGACCGCCGGCGCGCAGGTGCTTCAGTGTCCGACATACTGAATCATTCCGTCACCTTTTTCTTTTATCTCTGCCCAGAGTGCAGGATCATCATCAAAATACGAACCTGCTTTCTGCTTGTAAATAAAATTCGTTCCAGGATAATTTTCTTTCAACAGTTTTACGAGCTCTTCACCGAACTGTTCACTCGCGGGAAACTTAGCATCGACGATATAAATTTTTTTACCATCCAGTGTATCCAGGCGTGGAGCCATCGGCTGTAGCTGTAGCGGAGGTAAGGTACCGAGTGGATTTAGTACAGTAACGGTTTTTTCATCCATCAGAAATATCCTCCTGAAAATTTCGACTGATGCTAAATGATACTACTTTCTCTGATATTTATAAAGGACGATGTTACTTGACATTAGAGGTTTCCTCACATAAAGTTTGAATAATTTAACGGATCCAAGGAGAAATTTATGACGTACAATGTTTTCCCGACAGGTACCACAATATACTATCCGCAAGAGTGCTGGAATGGATACACAATTTTCCAGGCACGTATGTTTGAAAACAAGTCTTCGGTTGCCGTTCTGATAGACATGAACGGAAATGTTGTCAATCAGTGGAAGGGGCTCGACGGTATACCCAATAAGATGCTGCCAGGCGGTTACGTAATGGGTAACACCGGTTCAAGAAATCAGAAATACGGTTTCCAGGACCAGCTTGATCTCGTACAGGTTGACTGGGAAGGGAATATCATCTGGAAGTTTAACCGGTATGAACGGGTAAAGGATGGCCGCAGCAAACCTGTCTGGATGGCAAGACAGCACCATGACTATCAGCGGGAGGGAAATCCGGTCGGCTATTATGTCCCCGGTATGGATCCGAAGGTAGAAAACGGCAATACTCTCCTCCTGTGCCATAAAAACCTCTACAATAAAAAAATTACTGAAAAACTTCTACTCGATGATTCGATTATCGAGGTTGACTGGAATGGCAATGTCATCTGGGAATGGATTTGTTCCGATCATTTCGAGGAGATGGGATTTACTGAAGACGCCAAGAACACATTAGCCCGCACGCCGGGCATGTTCGATGCCGGAAAACGCGGCGGCGACTGGACTCATATTAACTCCGTGTCAATGCTGGGACCCAATAAATGGTATGACGCGGGAGATGAACGATTTCATCCCGATAATATAATCTGGGATGGACGCCAGACTAATATAATCGCGATTATCGAAAAGAAAACTGGTAAACTCGTCTGGCAAATAGGACCGGAATACAATACTTCGCCTGAGTTAAGAAAACTTGGCTGGATTATAGGCCAGCATCATGCCCATATGATTCCGAAGGGTCTTCCCGGCGAAGGCAATATTTTAATCTTCGATAACGGGGGTTCTGCAGGCTACGGTGCCACAAATCCCGGCGCTCCTACCGGTGTCGGCGTGGCACGGCGGGATCATTCCCGTATATTAGAAATCGATCCCATTACTCTGGAACTTATCTGGAGTAATGCGTCAGCTGCTATGGGGCCAGGACTGCCCAACCAAGGAATACGCATATACAGCGGTCATATCAGCTCCGCCCAGCGTCTCCCCAACGGTAATACTCTAATCACTGAAGGAGCCAGTGGTCACCTTCTCGAGGTTACTAAAAATCGTGAGATAGTCTGGGAATACGTAAGTCCGTATTTCAATAAAAGGAATGTGAACCATGTTTATAGGGCATACCGTCTTCCTTATGAATGGATACCGCAGATTGAAAAGCCGGAAGAGCTACCAATTGCCCGTATAGATAATTCGAAATTCAAAGTTCCGGGATCACCCTCAACACGTGTCCGGAAAACGACGCGTATAAAGTGAATATTTCAATCTGTTCCCCTGAATTCGTTCATAGTGAAGGACGAGTCCTGAATATCGTCCCGGATATTCCTCTCTCTTGACGGGAGATGTTAGGTCAGGGTGAAAAGTAATAATTCGCCCGTATCCCCCTCACCCTGACCCTCTCCCGCGATGGGGAGAGGGAACTTTTCAGTGGTTTCTTAATTATAAACGCCGTATTCATGAGTGAAGTCTATCATTGCCTTCAGGTTCGCAGGTTTCACTTCATCGGTCGAACTTCGCGGTGACAGAATGAATCCGCCGTCCTTACCAATATCATCAATCAATTTCTTGCAGTACGTCTTTACGTCGTCGACTGTGCCAGTCTGGAGTAACGATGAAGGAACATTACCCTGAATGCAGAGATGACCTTTTAATATTTCCTTCGCCTTATATATATCGGTAGTATCCAGGCGTACAATCATTTCTCCCTTTGGCAGTTCAAGCAGGTATTCAAGTTTCTTGGTAAAATTCCCTTCGAAGAAAACGCACATGGTCGCGCCACGTTCGACCATTGTCTCGATGACTTTTTTAAAGGAAGGCCAGTAGAACTTTTCGAACAGCTTGTTGGACAGAAAGTCATCGGAACCTCTTGTATTTGTCATGAACAATCGTATGTAGCCGTTTTCGCTGGGAGGCGGCATAGGATTGGATAGTGCTCGTTTCAGTATTTTGTCGATAGCCGCCAGGATCTTATCCGGATTGCGGTACAGGTCGATCATCGTCCCCTGCATTCCTCTCAGAGAGTGGGAAATCATATCATATGGAGGCATTGCTGCACCCTGGAAATAGGTAGGATGACCCATATCCTGCATCATCTGGCTGAACTTCATGGACACTTCCATGTGCTTTCTGGCTTCTTTACCATATGCCGTAAGTGTCTCTAAAGCCAGAGATACGTCAGGATCCGCCATCGCCATTCCAAGCATCTGGGCACCGCCACCGCCCATTAGACCAGCGAGATCGGGAAGCTTGGCAAGTCCGGCGAGTTTATCACTGGTACGCGGCATAAACTTTCTTAACATGTAATTAGCCGTGTCACTGAGATACTCATCCCAGTCCTCGGAATTCATGGCTTCGATCTCGATAGACTGATGCCCTTTGTATTCATCCACGCCATATCCAGGCCAGCGCATCGTCTTCAATTGAAGGATTTCCATCGCTTTTCCAGGTGACGGCATCTGCGGGTAAATCAGGTCGGCCTGGAAGTCTCTTAACGTCATCTTATATGCGTTAAACCACGTTTCATGGTCATAATAAGCTGCTGAAGAAGGTACTCCGGCGTTTTTACCGGGAAAGTAACCCATACCGCAAATTATCGGAACTCTGTCCGGTATCTCTAGCCTGATAGTCTTATGTATCCGGTCTTCTTTTTCTTTTCTCAGTTGTTTTGCGGTTTTCCCTTCTGCAATAATTTCATCCATTGGGCAATTCCTCCACTCTAGAATTTATAACTTACTAGATTATTAACCCGTAATTTCCGGGTGTTTTCTATTACGTCTACTCCTCCACAGAAACAGCGAACATACTACAGTAATAACAGCGGTTGTTAAACTTGCATAACCAAAGGTACGTGCATACCCGATAGCATCCAGAAGCCAGCCTACTGCAGGCGATAGAGGCGCGCCGATTCCGGTACCTGAAAAATAATATATTCCCATAATGGTAGCCCGTCTATTTGCAGGGACATTGCTTGTTAAATAACTTTCCGATGTCGGCATACGGGTATTCATTACCAGTCCCATTACTATCATTAAAGTGATCAATGTCGCTACATTAGGTGCCCTCCCCATAAAAAATACGAGGGGGATCGAAAGATAGGCTACAATCAGTATCATACGCATGCTGCCGAACCTGTCCGACAAATAACCTCCGAGAGGAGCGGCGACCAGACCGATAGCAGGAGTTATTGACATCATAAATCCGGCACTTGCTTCTGAAACATGTAATTCGTCAACGGCATAAAGAGAAAGATACCCCATAGCTGACTGTACAACAGTACCGGTAAATACGCTGATTACCAGGAAAGAAATAATTGCACTCCAGTTGATAGAGGTAACCTGTTCCGGTAATTCCTCTGCAGGTTGTTCTTGCCTTCTCCGGGCATCGATTTTTGCCTGTTTGCCTATCATAAAATATAGTACAATTCCCGCTATGGCAATGGGAATCGATATGAAAAGATAGGGCGTCTGCCAACCCCATCTGTCTGCGATCGGTGTAGCAATCAAAGGGAAAATCCAGAAAGCGCTGGTACCACCAATCAGATGAATTCCCAGTGTCCTGCCGCGAAATTCTTCCTTTACCGAAGACGATATTGCCGCAGCAGAGGCCGGATGATATCCCGCACCGAGAATAGCTGATATGATCATGAACACAAGCAGCCAGGTAAAGGAATGAGTAAAACCGAGGAAAAATCCGGCAATCGCCACACCGGTAACGCCCAGCAGCACCATTATGCGTACGCCGAGTTTATCAGCAATTATCCCGGCGGGAAGCTGACTTAATCCGCCGGTAAGTTGAAAAGCTCCTCTCATTAAGCCGATCTGTGTCAAACTCAGTTTCAGATCATTACGAATCATTGGCTGGAGAGGATTCATCATGGCACCTATTCCATGATGCCCAAAATGCGCCAGGAGAAAGAGTGGCAGCATTCCGGTTACGTACGGGCGGATGTTAAATCGTTTAACCTTACTTAAAAAAGAACCGTCCCTGGAACCATAGGGATCGGTATTCTTTGAATCACTCATATTGATTTACTATTATAGGGATTCTTGCTTGATGTTACAACTTATTTGACAGTCAGGTTTGCTAAATCATAAAGTGGAATATATAACAGTCGAGGAGGAAAAATGGTCGAGGGGAATAAACAGGATATAGAACAGGTTGTAAAATCACTAAAGGATAACCGCTTCGAGACAGTCATCGTAGTTGAGAATAAGGAAGAAGCGGTAAAAGCTGTGCTCGAATTGATACCCGGCGATGCCACGGTAGGCACAGGCGGTTCGATGACAGTAAACCAGACAGGTGTACGTGATATTTTAACGGAGAAGGGAATTATTAAACCCTTCATTCCTGGTCAACCCAGACCAGACCAGGCCGATGTTTTTCTTACCAGCAGTAATGCCATCACGTTGGACGGTAAGATCGTTAATATTGACTCAACGGGCAACCGAGTTTCCCAGATGATACACGGTCCTTCTAAAGTAATCCTGGTAATAGGCCAGAACAAGATAGCCACCGATGTAGATGAAGCGATGGATAGAGTTCAAAACATCATTTCACCCATTCACGGGAAAACCATGGGAATAGACGCACCTTGCGCCAAAGACGGGAAATGCCATGACTGTAAATCACCAGGCAGGATCTGTAATGTCACTACCATCATAAGGAAAAAACCGAGGAGGACAGATGTTTGTATCATTCTGGTAGCCGAAGACCTTGGCCTTGGTTGGGATCCCGGATGGCCGCAGGAGCGTATCGATACAATATTTAAGAATTATGAAAACCAGTGGGAGAAAGAGAGAGCCCGATTCGGACCACCGGTAAAATAAAAGACAGATCAGGATATACTTTATTCTTACACAATTTAGTATTTGTCTATGCACCTTATATAAATGATTTGTTCTGAGTCTTATGTTAAGGGCATAATGTGTGATTTTGCAGATCGGATAGTTAAGCCTTCAGGATATCCTTTCGTCCTAGAGCCCTCTCCAGTGACGGCTGCATCTTCATCTCGCGGAATTCCTGTATCGAGAAATCGAGATGCTCGATGGCTTCGGCTTTTTCTTTCGGGAAATGATCCAGCAAGAGTTCGGCGAAGTTAAGGTGAGTAAGGGCGAGTTCGGGTCGGAAATTCATCTCAGTACAGACTCTGAACGCAGTCTTGTAATGTTCCCTTGCTTCATCATATCTCTCTAGTAAAGCTGCTGCATTTCCAAAATGGCGTGGGACGCAGGTTGGATACCAGAAACCCGATGTGTAAAGACCGGAATCTTTCAATTCGTTTAATACATATTCGGCAGCCTGGTGGTCACCTGCAAGTACTGCTCCCTCAAGTGCAAGTATATTTACATGGGCTACCGTATGGGCACTAATGTTTTTATCTTGCCCTTTCCAATAGTCTAAAAACGATGACATTTCTTCCATTTGTCCTCTATAAGCATGTTCCAAGAACAGGAGCATCTGAAAGGCAGGTCCAGAAAAATAAAGCTCAGGAATTGTATTTTCAAAAGAATTACCTAAATATAAACCTGCCCTAAAAAGGACTATACTCGCCCATATGGTCGTACCTTGAGCCGTTCCGATTGTTTCTCCATTGATGCGTACCTCTTCGGCTGAATCCCACGCTTCGATAATTTTGCCGTCATACAGTGAAATAACAGCATCCATCAATGTCGAAATATCTCTGAGTAAAATATCCCCGGGTCTTTGATCCACCAGAGTTCGTAATTTATTGAAAACCTGCTCGGTACGTTGTCTATCTCCGGTCGCGAGAAAAGCGTCTCCAATCCATGCTAACACGCGGGCGTTTCTACCCCTCAACCCTCTTCGTGAACTCTCCCAGAGTTCTTCAGCCAGCTTTAATCTTTCCTCCATGTACTTAGAGCGTACCAAGAGTATTATAGAACCAGCGTAATAATAGGTATCATCGTCGCCTAATTGTCGGGACAAGTTAATAGCCTGGTCAACGTATTGATGTGCTTGATCAGGATTAGTCAGACCCAGGGAAAGCCCCAGGGAGTAATCAGCGTAGGCTCGCTCCGGTGTATCAGGTTGTGCATGAGAATCTATGCGCTTTGTCCATTCGGCGAATTCTGGTGTAATATATCCGGGACCTGCCTGTTCCAGTCCAATAGCCCAAAGCGCCAGTTTACATACCCGAGCTGCCTTCGTGTCGTCACCAACACTCTCGCACAATTTGTAAGTTTCATTTGCCTCTGATTCGATAACACGCCTGGTATCCGGGACACCAAGTAACGCATCACATAATACCAGCATCAGGTCACATCTTTTTACTTCGTCTTCCGGATCCAGTATTTCCTGTACGTTTATCGCCTGGTCGAGTAATCGCACCGCTTCAGAATACGCGTAAACCTCAATCGCCTTCGTGGCAGCCATTTCACCATATTTCACAGCCTTTTCAAGGTCGGCGGGATCGGTTGACTGGGAGAAATGCTCAGCCAGTTCAGCGGCATGATCCCCCAGTCTTTTCTCATACTGCTTCTCAAGAGCACGGGCTACCTGCTGGTGCAACTGGAGACGCCGTGGAGCTATCATTTCTTCATAGAGTGTCTGGCGGAAGAAAGCATGGGTAAATCGGTAGTGTATTGTACCTAACTGTTTCCTTTCTTCGAGGATGGCAGTCTGGATTGCTTCCTTGAGAGCATCAAAAAATATCTCTTCGTCAAGATTCACTACCAGTCTCAGCGTATCTAGTGAAAAATCACGACCGATGACTGCTGCAACGGACAGCAGTCGATTACATTCTTCGCTCAGATTGGATAATCTCTTACCGATGACATCCCTCAGTCCTTCCGGTATGTTCGATTCAAGCTGTGCGATATCAGAAGTTTTCATCTTTCCACCGGAACTATCGATAAGTTTCTCTTCGGTAAGGTATCGTATTACCTCCTGTATAAAGAGAGGATTACCCTCTGTCTGTCGATGTACCGCTTCGGCAAGCCTCACGGGAATCTCCTCCCGAGTGATGCCGGAAAGCATCCTTCGGACTTCATCAATGTTTAATCCTCGTAACAGGACACGTCCAAAGGATGACACACGTCTTAACTCTGCCAGAGCTCCTGATAACGGATGATTCCTGTCTACCTCCACGTCACGATAGGTACCGACCAGGAGAAGTCGTGTCCCGGGGAGATTCCGGGACACATACGAAAGCATCTCCAGAGTACCCTTATCGGCATCATGGAGATCTTCGAGGATGACAAGCATCGGTTTCACTTTAGCCGCGTTTGCCAGGAAGGAAGTGACTGCCTGCATCAGGCGATAACGGTCTTCTTCCGGATTCTTGGCTTCTCT
>DUFA01000089.1 GCA_011191975.1 Dehalococcoidia bacterium | reverse complement strand
TTCGGTTTGAGCATGAGCACCTCCTGCTGGTTTGTTACCCATATTTTATCATGCATTTAGCCTCATATCACGCGTGGGACAGCCTTATTATCTGCAGCTTGCAAAGAGGACTTTTTCGGCACTCTCTAAAAGTAAAATCTCTTTATATATCTGGTATACTGATTTCACTATGACGAATATTGAACAACAGACCATATTATCACGAAGAATATGTGACCTTCCTCTTAAGATTGAAGGCACCCATCTTGAGGAGTTGATCGGCCAGCTTTACCTAGAACTGGAAAAAGCGGGTATCTCCCTGAAACCAGGGACCTATCTTTCCGACGGATGGGGATGCCCGAATCTGATCCCTGTGATTGGTATTCCATTCCATTTGGCTGACCAAAACCTGACAAATCTTAAAGAATCACTGACAGGCATTGAAGCCGAAGATGATTCAGAAATCATGATGATTCTGCGTCATGAAGCAGGTCATGCTTTCAATTACGCATACCGTATTTATCAAGAACCAGAATGTCAGGAGATCTTTGGAAATTTCTCTCTCCCCTATAATGAAGAGTATAAAGTACACCCTTTCAGTAACCGGTTCGTTCGCCATGTAGCAGGATGGTACGTACAAAAACATCCTGATGATGATTTCGCCGAAACATTTGCGGTGTGGCTTACTCCGGACTCTAACTGGCAGAATGTTTATGCCGGTACTCCGGCTATGGCCAAGCTTATATATATTGAAAAAATAGTCGGTAAGTTTGGAAAGTTACCTCCAATAGTAACCAGTGGCAGCCTGGATATGCCTTTAATTGAAATGACGATGGCATTAGGATCTTGGTTTAAAGAGCACAAAGAGGGTAAGGGCAAAAGCATCATCTTACCTGACATTATCAACGAAGATCTAAAGAGACTTTTCCCAGTGGCGGAGGGTCAACTCGCGATAGATGTTCTCCGTAATAACCGACGCCAGTTGATTAGAGATGTACATTATTGGACAGGCATTGATCGAGATGTTCTTGTTGCCTTAGTTGATAATATACTGGAACGTATCCAGGTTCTCGAGGTAAAAATAGCACCCAATACCGCAAAGACCGTTATCGCAAGTATATCGGTCTTTATCACAACGCTTGTTATGAATTATGTCTATCAAGGCCGGTTCATCAACGACTAACATCTGTAGGTTCTGGTATAACGACAGCTGAAACTCATCCGATTAATCAAGATCATGTTGGTTAATTAATAACAAAATCATTTGAAAACAACGGGGACGTGAGTTGACTCAATGTTGGGTATACTGTTATGAAACCAAATCGATGCGTTGTAGGGAAAGTAAAAAAGTTCGGCTTTATCTTATTACAACTACGCCTGATTGTTAGGCGTGGAAAAGAGCGGATATTTTTATCGTGATTCAACAATAAGATGTTTTGAGAGTGTTGAAAAAGTGCGTTTTTACTTAAATTTTCACCGTTTTCGGGTTAATTGAGAAAAATTTGAGATCAGCCAATTTGCACCATCGGTTTTTTTCAAAGCGAACCAGGACTTTTTCGGCACTCTCGTTTTGTTCAATCTGTAGGAAGAGATTAAAACCTTGGAAAGACAATAAGCGTTTTAGTGTGGGTGAAATTAAGGTAAGGTAACATGTAGAGCATCGATGTCACCCTCAACAACACCAGCGGAAGTAGCTACCCATCCTCCATCTTCTAACAATAGCCAATTGCCAGGCTTGTTCCGACCCGTCACAACAACTGTTTCTCCCGGCTTTAGAAAGTAAAGCAACTCATAATCAGAACCCGGACCGTCCCTGACAGTAATAACCCAATAACCCGGTTTATCTGGATCCGCAACCTTGCTGGAGTTTGTGAACGTTACTGCAGATTTTCCATCTTCCGAATCGGTTACTGCAACCGATCCCTCTGTCATGTGACCAACAAAAGGAGGAAAATCAAGAACAGACTCTCCGAGATCCTGTATCCGGCATATGACTTCATCCCCTTGAAAGTGTAGTCCTATTTGCCATGTATGGTAACTGCCGATCTCATCGATACAAGCAGAAAAGTAATTGTTAGTTTTCCATGTACCCTTTCCCATCACCGGGATATCAAATGTACCGGGAGAGAAACGTTCTATACCGTCCAAACCCAAAAGCCACTCATACCTGGTATCACCCATGGTCATGTGACCGTTGCTTGTAATAACCATCAATGCTTCGTCAGGTTTTTCGAAGGTCAACGCGATTGAGAGTAGACCGAATGGATTAGCATCAAGTTCATAAATCTTTCCAGACATCTGATTTACTATATCCGGTAAAGGCGCACCTTTTTTCGGTTTCACTTTAGGATGAACTGACAGTGAATGGATTAATTTTTCGAGTGATGCTACCTCATCGAGATTTGCCGGTAGTGGCGTTTCTGATTTTACAGAGGAGAAAATATATTCAGTTACTACGTTGCTGACTATATCTGTACTGCCGCCGCCACCAGTCAGAACAATGACTAGGTTTCTCTCCGGTGAAACAATGATATATTGACCGCCATGACCAACGGCACTGAAATAATGCGGCATTATCCACCACTGATACCCGTAGCCGTAATCCTTCTCCTGCGTACCGTAATATCCACGATCATCGCCAAAGTCAACATGAGCTTTTGTTGCGGTTTTAATCCATTTTTCCGATATTATTTGCCTGTCTTCCCAGCAGCCATTATTGATGTACAGGTAACCGATTTTCGCCATATCGCAAGGTGTAAGGTGCAGATCGGACCAGCCATGAGTTATTTCCTGTGGATCAGACGGCCAACCAACATCAGAGATATCGAGAGGATTAAAGAGATACTTGTAAGCAAAGTCCAGAGTACTCATTCCTGTCGCTTGATGTATTATCGCAGAGAGAAGATGTGTAGCTGGGCTGCAATAATCGAAGTATGTTCCCGGCTCTTCTTTCATTGGTAAATCGAGTGTGAAATCTACCCAGTCTTCGGACATCATCATTTCCCGTAAGGTATCTTCAGGTTGAGATATGAAATCAAAGCCGGTTTGCATTGTAAGTAGATCTTCAATAGTCATCATCTGCTTTCCGGTTTCAAGTTTAGTCAACTCCTCCTTTTGGAAAAAATCGAATACAGATTGATCGATACTCTTGATATATCCCTGGTCAAGAGCGATACCTATTAGAGTTCCAGTAATGCTTTTTGTCACGGAAAAGAGATTATGCTTGATTCCCTCAGAAAATGGATAGAAGTAGGCATCAGTTACAACGTAACCGTTACGTATGATCAACAGGCTATGAACTTCATAGTTACCTTGTTCAGCTAATAATATAAGTACTTCCTTGATTAATTTTGAGTCCATGCCCTGTTCTTCGGGAGTCGATTCAGGCCAACTTACTTCAATTTCTTCTGACTTGCCACAGCTTAAAAAGAGGGATAGGAAAACAAAGCAGACAACTGATATAGTAACGATTATTTTATATAGATAATTCATAGCGTGTTCCTCCATATATCGATCTCAGAATATTGATAATTATAACGATCGATTATGAAGGAAATATAAAGACATAGATATTAATACTCTATATTTATCACACAATACGATAAACAATATGATCGGGTATAAAGGTTGATAATAAAAAAACGTCCGCTAATTTTCATGCCTGGTAGTTAGACGTGAAAATTTATTCGAAAAAAGGAACCATTTATAAATTTTTGATTTTATTTTAGCGCCGGCATCATAACATATGATGAAAAGGAAGGCTACTTCCTCATAGATACGCTGACTAAGAAGATTCGTATTAGTTTGTCTCTTAATAAACCTAGAAAAGGACCGCAAATCAGTCTTAGCCAAGCCCCAATTCTTCAAGTTTCCACTTCGCTGGTTTGCCGGTCAATTTATCCCAAGCTCTGAAACGATAATATTCATCGATCATCAGGTCTATATCAGGCACGCTATCGGCAGCACCGCCGTCCGGTAGAGGCTGTAGTAATAGACTCGGCAGTGTATCATCTTGCGGAACAAGTCCGAGTTTAAGGTTCAACAGTCTTTTCATGTTAAAGATTCGTTCACCAATCTTAAGTAATTCCTGAGGTGTAGTTTGCCAACCTGTTACGCTATTAAGAAGCCTGGTGATGAGGAAGACTGGCAAGTTAGCAAATTTACACAGTACAAGTGCATCATAGATACTTCTCCAGTCCTGATGGAGGGCTGCCATTTGCGCCTTTTCTTTATTGGACTCTTGCCATTGTTCACGCGGTGAAGCGACAATACCTAATTCAGGAAACTCAACACCCATTTCCATGAAGAAGAAATCGCTATTTAGGTGACACCCTCCTCGGGGAGATGTAGCATATGTTACTGCCATGCCAGCAAAAGCTCTTGGATCGTGCATTGCCACTTCAAGGCCTTTCACGTGAACTGCAAATTCTTCCGCTTTGTGCCGTTTCGCCAAAGATAAAGAACCATCAGCAAGAATGTCGCCGAAACCTTCGCGTTGAGCTATTTTCTCTATCAGATCAATGACAGTATCGATATCCCCCCATTTCAGTTCGATTCCGTTTGTATCGGATAGTCCAAGTACTCCCTTTTCAAAAAGGTATATGGCAAAAGCTATAGTAGCTCCAGTACTGATAGTGTCCAATCCGTAACGGTTACACAAATACCCGACATAGGCTATACCGGTCAGATCATCTATTAATAACATAGAGCCCAGAGAAGCGACCGTCTCATATTCAGGACCATCGGCTTCAGAAATTCCGTACTTGTCCAGTTTTACTTTCCGTCCACAGGCAATAGAGCAGCGGTAACAGCCTGTTTGACCGGTGAGGATCGTTTCCTCCATCGCTCCTCCTGTAAGGTTGGAGACATCAAAAGTGCCCTGGGTATAATAGCGTACCGGTACGTCTCCGTACATCATACCGATATCGGTGTAGATAGCCGTACCGCCAAGGCGGAACATCTGAGCAGTCATATCGTTTTTAAGGAGTCTGTATCCTTCCTGCGCAGCTTCATGGAAAGCGTCTTCATTTGCCGTTTGGAGTCTGGTACTACCAGAAACGGTAACCGCTTTTAAATGTTTACTGCCCATAACAGCGCCTAAGCCGGTACGACCTGCTGCTCGACCATGGTCATTAATAATAGCAGCAATTTTGGACATTTTTTCACCGGCAACACCAATGCATGCGACACTGGACCGTGGTGTTTGGGTTTCATCTTTAATGGTCTTCTGCACCTGATAACAGTCCTGACCCCAGAGGTGGGAGGCATCCTTAAGACTGGCTTTACCTTCAGCTATCTCAAGATAAACCGGTTTTGGCGAACTGCCGGTTATTATGATACCGTCATAGCCGGCAAACTTCAGAGTTGGACCGAAGATGCCACCAGAATTTGCCTCTCCCCAGAATCCGGTCAGTGGTGAACGCGCACATATGGTAAACCGTCCGCAACACGGTGCATTGGTGCCAGTTAGAGGACCTGTCATAAACACAAGTGGATTCTCAGCTCCGAGAGGGTCGGTTTCTCTGGTGACCATATCGCTGATATAACGACCTGCAAATCCGCTACCTCCGAGAAAATCGGCGGCATAGTCAAGGTTCAATGGTTCTTCAGCTATCCAACCCCGTGTCAGGTCTACCTTCAATAACCTTCCGATATATCCGGTTACCATTCGTGTTAATATCTCCTGTGCAATACGATTATTAATTCATTAGTAAAAATGCCATTTAAAAGTCAACTGATTTCCCATCATAAGCATATCGGAAAAGTCTTTCAAATTCTGTGGAAGTAGGGATACGAGCTGCTGTAACTGTTTGTGTATCCATATCGGCATTTGACACCAGTTTGTCAAGGGAGTTTTTAAAGTTGTTATAGGAAATACCTAGGTCTTTGATGGTTAGAGGTTGGTTGATATTTTGCTCTAATTGACGGATTGCTTGAGCCAAGCTATGTGCTGCTTTCTCTACCCTAGTTTGTTTAAGGTTCAGCAAATGGGTTATTTCACTATAGTATCTGGCAGAGACATTAGCGGTAAACTCTATTGTGTAGGGCAGGAATAAACCAACAGCTTTGCCGTGGGGTGTATGGAATTCAGCACCCAAAGAATGACCCATGCCGTGAGCCAGACCAGTCATTGAATTACCGAATCCCAGCCCGGCAATGGAAGCTGCATTATGCATCTTTTCTCTGGCTTCTTTATCCTGTCCGTCGTGATAAGCCCGTTGAAGGTACTGAAAAACGAGCTGGATAGCTTTAAGACACAGACCATCGCAGAAGTCGTTTTTCCAATTGCTGGTAAAACCCTCTATGGCATGAGTCAAGGCATCCAAACCGGTATCGGAAGTAAGTTGTGGTGGCATTCCTGTAACAAATATCGGATCGATAATAGCGATATCGGCATGGACCTCGCGACAACCCAGCGCCAGCTTCCTTTTTTCAAATGTATCGGTAAGGACTATACCCCAGGTACAATCCGAACCTGTACCAGATGTTGTTGGAATTGTAATCAGTTTCGCTTTCTGGCGTAATCCTAAAGGAGTGAATGGATTTATCTCTCCCGGTTCGATATCTGGTCTTTCATATAGAACCCATATTGCTTTAGCTGCATCCATAGCCGAACCACCACCTAACCCCAAAATCCAGTCAGGTTTATATTCTCTAGCTACTTGCGCGCCTTTCTTTGTAGTTTCAATGGAAGGATCTGGCTCTATGTCATCGTAAATCTGACAATCTATTCCGGCCTTTAAAAGACGTTCTTTTACCTTATCGGCAAAACCAATACCCACTATCTGTTTATCCGTAACTATCAATGCCCTTTCTCCCTCGAGTTCGTCCAGACGTGATAAGGCATCCTCACCATAAACAATTTCAGGGCTGATGAAATACCACATACTATCACTTCTCTTCAGTTTATTCCGGAAAGTCTGTCGGGACGAGAGTGCAGCAGTTTACCAGTTCCATAGCAGCTTTCGGAGTTTTCATTATCTTCATCAGGTTCCCCTGTAGTTTAAGCTGCCTGGTTACCATACCCTGAATTGGATCCAACTTCTTCTCGATGACTCGGCGCCACCTACTTATAGGTGCAGAGATTCGAAATTCTGGGGTTTTTTCTTTCTCATCAGTTACTATACAGGCTGAGCGGCATTCCCCGTGCCATAAATCCATATAATAAATAACTCCTTCTTTGATGCTATCCTCCGGCTCTATGATAAAATAGAAATCGCCTTCCCAATTCCTGGCGGCTTCATGGTAAGTTTCACTGCTATTAACTACATTCATTAAAGCCTGTATCCATTCTTCCGATAGAAATTTAATAGCCATTTTATTCCCCTTTTATTTCTCACTGATGAAGATATATAAATTTACGTTAAATGTCAATATATCAGACTGGTTATACGCCTTAATGGAACTCAGCAAAAACAAACGAAGTGATGAATTCATTAAATTAACCTCAAATCCTGCACAAGGTAAGGGTGGCTCGAGCTTTGGAGATTCAGGTGGACCAATATTACTAAGAGATACAAATATCATCCTGGGACTGGTTTCATATGGTACTAATTACAACTGTGCTGGCATAGAATATGCTGCTCGCGTCAATACATCAGATGTACTTAATTGGCTTTATACTTATTTGCTGCCTCAATATTTCTCAATCATTGAACTTAAGTTTATTGATTAATGTATGATTCATTGCGTCAAAAAATTTAAGACAAGATCCTTAAATTCCTCAGGTCTTTCGATTTGAGGTGAGTGCCCGCAAGGATCGAGAATATGCAGCTCAGCATTGGGTATGCTTTTCTCTGCTACATATGCGTGCGATACTGGAATCATTCTATCTTGCTTGCCCCAAAGAATTAGAGTTGGGGAGGAGAGACTAGCAAGGTTATTCAATATCGAATTTACGTTTTTAGTTCGCTGACCATTGACGTTACTAACCCACCGTAGCGTTGATAAAAAGCATTTATGTGCTCCAGGTCTGATCGCATGTTGGTAAGTATATTCGATGATTTCATCCGTTAACACTTCCGGATCATAAACACATCTTTTTAGGAGTAATCGTACTGTTCCTTTTCGATAAGGACGGGTGAGATATTCACCGATTAATGGAAGAGTAGATAATCGAAGGATTAAGGCTAATTCTCTACCAAGTCCTACACTATTTACCAATACTATTTTTTCTGTCCGATCAGGAAACTGGATAGCAAATTGTAACGTAATACCACCACCTAAAGAATTACCTATTAGACTAGCCGTATCGATGTCTTGTGTGTCCATGAAATCTTTAATAAACCGGGCTCCGTACGAAATAGTTAATAGATTTAGAGTTTTATCAGAAAGACCAAATCCGGGTAAATCAATGGCGAAAACACGGTGATGTTGTGCAAGATTACCGATGTTATACATCCAGCTTTCTACTGATCCACCTAAACCATGGACCAAAATGACAGTAGAGCCTTTATCACCTGCAGACCAAAATCGAGTGTTGATATCACCAGCCTTAACGTAATTATCTTGTGGTATATTCTGAGACATAGATACCTCCTTGCCTGATTTGGAGAGTGCAGGAGTTATAGTTTAGTCTCTATATATGATTATGTCAATTCTATTGTGGTACACTCATTAATTAAAAATAGTAAATTATCTAATATTAAGACAATTCTTGTAGAGTCTCATTTACTAATTGTGATCTCTTTAATCAGGAACTAAAAAGGAAACAAGTAAGTCATTCATCTAAGTTAATTTCCCGATGTCTGTCCTACGCTTGCAATCAGTTACCAGTCCAGATTCAGTTGCTTTCACTGGAGTGTTTTGTCTTATATCCGTTGAGTGTGACCATTACTGTGAGTCACACGCCATCATTTACTAGAAATTGGGTACTACGGTTATGACTATGAAGAATACCGCGAGAGGTTTGATGAAGACATCGCCAACGGTGCAGAAATCTATACTTCTGTAGTAATTGAGATGGGAAATCCAATTGATTATGGAGAAACGGTCTCAATTTATCCTGATACTGTGCAAATTGATTATGGAGTAACGGTTTCAATTAATCCTGATACACTGCAAATCGTCAACGTGATATCGCACCCAATAACGCCTATAAGATAATCTTATTTCCGTTGAATCGTTAACCAAGGTAATACATACAAACTATTACTTTATTATCGAATTCGAGTTTAAACAATCACACAAACGTCCATTTTGGTACCTAATGTCGAAAAAATGCGAATCAATGGGTTATTTCGATCCTGTCGACGTTTCAGTGTCCATGCCGTAGTAGGTTTCTTTAGTGGTGTGATTATTACACAATCTCAGACCACATCAGTAATATACAGGAAATTCCAAAACCAATTGTCCAAATATTGATGAACACTACAAATTTCATCTGGCCTGATTTTTTTATGTATTGATATAACTTGTTCTGGACGTTGAAAGTTACATCCATTAATCCAAGAAACAACAGAGAACTCCCGGTAAGCAACGTGAAAAAAGGACCGAAATTATTATCAGTAAGAAGTCCGACAGCACCGATAATAGCACAAACCGCAGTCCAAATATCCGCTACCGGGAAGGTTTTCTCGAATTTGATATACCAGTCCTCGTCAATAACAGGAACGGATCCTTTAGTGAAGAAATCGTACCAGTAATAAATTAAACCAACAGCGGTACCAAGAAGCAACACTGAAATTGTGATATTCATAATACTACTCCGTTCGCATAGTACAAGAAAGTAAATAAGTGTATTAAAACCAAGAAAGCTACGTCTATGATTTGGATAAACATTTGTCGATACTATTCAGATAAAAACTTGTGGTTACGATTGAGAACTAATTAAATGATTGGCAAGTCTTTTGGATAACGCCACGATCGTGAGTATGGGAGGTATCCCCAATGGCGTAGGAAATGCACTGGCATCGCTAACAAACAATCCCTTTATCTGAGTTTCTTGATTTCTATCTATGATTTCTCCGATTGCTGCAGTGCAGGCAGGGTGACCCGACTCATATGCCGTATGGAAAATTGTTTCCGGTTTAGCACCAGCCGCGATCAGTATCTGCTTATTTATTTCGTGAGCTTCACCCAGTTTGGCTTTATCCCACTCAGTTACAGTTTTATGTATCCTGCCATCGGGCATGACTCGTCCTGTACGTTCGTCACGTATTTTAGTCATCATACCTAATAAACGCTTAGTGTTGACACGAGTGGATTCTAAAAACAACTTCATTTGGTTGAATAAATTCATTTGAGCTGATCTTTGGTCTTTAGAGTACATCGCTACAAGTATTGGGAGATACATATACGGAGCTGCGAATAATGCCTTTTCCTCGATATGCTTCTCAAGATAAGTGGCGAGAATAATTTCATTCTTCATACCAATGAAATCACTGTACCCATAGGTGGTTTGAAATATGTCCAGCGCCAGTCCTCTGCCAGCCTCATTTATATCAGAATTCTGTAATATTATCGGTGTACCTATACCACCGGCAGCAAGAACTACATTACGCGTGTGTAAATCGATTTGATCTTTCCCTTGGACAGCGATCACACCAGTGGCCTTCCCGTTCTGGTGAGTAACTCGTTTAACCTCTGTGTCAAGCAGGAGATCTGCTCCGTTCTTCATCGCGTCTTCTATGAATTCCAGGGTTGTCCATTTTGCCCCATGAGAGCATCCGAACATACACATCCCGCAGGCTTTGCATTTATTGAAATCAACACATTTAGGAGTTGGTTTCATTTCCCAGCCAAGAGAGAACGCTCCCTGGTTTATCTTTCTAGTAGCGGGACCGACGAAACTTTCGGGTATAAGATTGACTCGCAGATCTTTTCGGGCAGATTCAAGTTCATTGGATAGATCAATACCCCATTCATTCAAAATACTATCTGGAGGAGTAACGGCATTTCCCATGGCAACGTAAGATGAACCGCCAAGCATTCGAGCTCTACCTATCCAGATATCTTCCTCGGAGTGAAGAAGATGGTTGTCATCGTCTCGAAATACCTTGCTCCGCCCTATCTTCATGAACCCGGTAACGTTAAGTCTCGGCCCATATTCAATCATCAGGACACGCTTTTTGGTTGCTGTAAGTTCCTTCGCTACTGTTGCCCCACCAGGGCCAGTGCCGACGACAATATAATCGTATTCCTTTTCCATATTCATGTATCCATTATAGTTAATAGTATAGATAGTAACTCATATCTTGAAAAATTGTAAATACTTTTACCATATCGATATTCCGATATCGGTCTAGCGTCATTTTACGTATTAGTGGTAATAACTTAATATTCTAGAAATCTTGGTATCAATGTATGTCCTTTCAGAGATGCACACTGGCTATCTCAATTACTGAACAAATGCTACACTGCCTGAATATGTACCTTTCCAAACACCGGTATCTGTTTCAGTGACCATGAAGGTTAAAGTACCTTGTAGACCAGTCAGTTCATCTGTACCGGAGATGATGGCTTGTTCCACTTTAAAGTCACCATTTCTTAGGAATTGATGAGTGACAAAAGCGGTGAACGTTCCTTCTTTACCCAGCACTGTCCCTGTGAACGTCTTTATACCTACGCGTCTGATGGTATCCGAGCATGGACTAAAGCCACAATAAAGACATTCCTGGGCAGTACCAGCAAGATCTCCATCGTAGGTACTTATGAAGTAAAAACAAACCATCACAACACTACTATAGCAATAATCATTGATACAATCAGCCCTGGTTGCTGTTACTACATATTCTCCACTTACCTTAACTGTTGAGTCGGCATTTGCTACACCAGCCGGCATCATTATTGTCAATGTTAAGACTAATACGAGAAATATAATACTCAGTTTTTTCATTTTTACTCTCCTTTTTATTGTTATAAAGCCTGGTTCATTTAAAGCGTAAACTGCTGTTTTCAGTCTTATAATCATCACCTCCTCTTACCGGTCTCTCGGTCAGCTATAACCGTATTTACCGAAATTAGATCAAGTCCCAGGTCAGCGAGGCCGGACAGTATCCCACGGAGTTCCGACTGATCGCGGACGGAACCTTGCAGGATCGAGTTTCCCGTAGCATGGGTGATTCCAAAGCCCCCAAACCAGTCAGACCAGCCCCTGCCCAGATTTCCCTTAACCATGATTTCGACCTGCATCATTTATGTTTAACCTCGCATAAAGACTTTATAAGGTAATACTAGCAGTGAAAAATGCGTGTGAAATCTATCGGGGATGAATTTAAAGATCGATTTTCGGGATGGATTTTATGGCAGGCGATGGATTAATACGAGATAGATTGGGGGATTATAGAGGGATTATTGAAAAGAGATATGAATTATATCAGTTTGAGATCTTTAGCCCGTTGGACTGCCTGGCGGCGGTCTTTTACTTCGAGCTTTTCGATTATGTGGTGGACATGAGCCTTGACTGTACCCAGGCTTATGCACAATCGATCTGCTATATGCTGGTTTGATACATCATCAGCAAGCAACTTGATCACTTCCAGTTCCCGTTCACTGAGCAATCCAGGAGGTAGAGGTGTGGATGCTCTCCTCTGAGCTTGTTTCTGTCGCTCCTCCTCGTCGATGATAGTAAGTAACTTTCTGGTGAAATTAGGCGTGATTTGTTGAGCAAGAGCTTTATTAAGAAGTGGTTTAAGCAGTTTAC
>DUFA01000088.1 GCA_011191975.1 Dehalococcoidia bacterium | reverse complement strand
TATCCTCGAAAAGATTGTAAATTCGTTGAAATCAGAGAAATTTGAATTCGTAAGATACGACCGGTTACCTTCCGAACCAACAACGGATTTTATCAATGAAGGCACCACCGAGTTTTTACAGTCGGGCGCTGACATTATTCTGGCAGTCGGCGGCGGTACTCCTATTGATACGGCAAAAGGTATATCGGTGATGATAACAAATCCGGGTTCCATCACCGATTACATAACTCCAAACAGCATCCGAAAACCCGGAATCCCTGTTATTGCTGTTCCTGCTACGGCCGGTACCGGCAGCGAAGTAACTATTTACACGGTTATCACGGATACTGAAACGGATAATAAACTGCTCTTCACCAGCCCTTATCTGATGCCGGAAATGGCCATACTCGACCCGCTGTTAACCCTGACGATGCCAAAATCATTAACGGCAGCTACCGGACTCGATGCCTTAACTCACGCTATTGAAGCCTATGTGTCAGTAAAATCACAGCCGATGACCGACCTGCTGGCTCTTTCAGCGATAGAGTTACTCTCCACCAACCTGCTCCGTGCCTGGGATGATGGTAATAACATCGATGCAAGGGAAAATAATATACTGGCCGCCCATCAAGCAGGCCTAGCATTCGGCAATGCGTCGGTAGCCCTGGTGCATGGGATGTCACGGCCTATCGGGGCATATTTTCACATCGCCCATGGAGTATCGAATGCAGTACTACTCGGACCAGTAACTGAATTCAGTATTTCCGGCAATTACAGACGATATGCGGATATTGCTGAAGCAATGGGAATAGATACGAACGGACTGGATGAACCTGAAGCAGCGAAAGCTGCAGCCACCGCTATAAGATTCCTGATAAAGAACCTTGAAATACCGACTCTCATCGAACTTGGTGTTGATAAGACCCGATTCCTCGAGGTTATTCCAGAAATGGTAGAAGCCGCGATAGCTAGTGGAAGCCCCGCAAATAATCCAAGGTTAGCAACAAAAGAAGAAATAGCCGGTATCTATCGAGAGTTAGTCGCTTAGCTTTGCCGGTACATCTCACTTACTGATGTCGGGGGTTTGGGGTGCCTCGCAATGAACAGGAGTATCGATCCTATGACCATCACACCTGCCATAAGTGAAAAAGCATACAGATAAGTGCCCTGAACATCCCTCATATGCCCAACAACAACCGGAGCGGCAATAATAATCGGCAGACCGAGAGACTGCATCCAACCTCGTATTACACCCTGTGACATCCTGCCGAAATATTCACCCTGAATGGCATTCAGTACGGGAGTCCGCATTCCCCACCCTATTCCGAATATCACAGCAAAAGTAAATGCCATGACTGCAGAATCAGTGACTGCCAGGATATATACAGCCCCAGCCATAAGCGTATTCGAAATACCAAGAAGGACGTTCTTTGGAAATTTGTCACCGAAGAACCCCCCCAGCAAACGTGCCGGTATGTTGGACAGACTGGCTACGGTCCATACCAGTGCCACCGTATTTCTCTCTATTCCAACATCCTCCTCCAAATGCAGGAACATATGCAGTTGAGCGCCGAGAATTCCCAGATTACTGATAGCCTGGCCTACCGCAAGCAACCAGAACGAACTTGTTTTTAGTGATTCGCTAAGTGAATAATCATATCCACCCGTGACCATTGGAGTATCGGTGGATTTTTCGCCAATAACTTCACCATCAGGGACACTCCCTATGGTTTCTGGTTTATCACGAAGCATCATTACAAAGGGAAATCCAACCACTAAGACAAAAGCGGCTGTGATATACGCGGATGCACGCCAGTCCATCCGTTCCTGTAAAAACACAAGTACAGGAACACCGATAACCCCGGCCATGGAGTAACCCAGTCCCATGATCGACTGGGCTATCGTACGCTTTCTGTTGAACCAGTTATTTACAGTGACTGATAATACAAGAAGTCCCTGGAGACCGATTCCCAGCGTAATGACAATGCTGGACACATAGAACATAACATAGGAGTTCATCAATCCGAAGAGGACGAAGCCTAATGTAGATATAAAAATACCCGCCGCTGCCACCTTCCGTGGCCCTAATCTGTCCACTAGGAAACCTTCAAGAGGTCCGAGAATAGCACCTTCTATCTGAGTAACCGAACGTGGACCACTGAGGGCTGCTTTCGTCCAGCCGAATTCAGCCTGCAGCAGTCCCATGTATGTTGCGAATCCCTGACTGGCAATGCCCTGAAAAAACTGGGTTACTGCCCCTACCGCCACGATTATCCAGCCGTAGAACGGCTTCCTGCCTATCCAGGGATACCGCGGATGTCTTAAGGATTGCGGTGTCTCGGTCATTATTTACCGATTGTTCCCTTGTTTCTAATATTTTCCGTATTTTTTAGCTGCGTGGATCATTGCTCTGATATTCTCAGGTTTAGCATAATCGATAGCGCTTCCAGGTCCAAGGATGAATCCACCGCCTTTACCGACCACATCAATCAGTTTTTTACAATAGGCATCCACGTCATCCGGGGTACCCGCCTGGAGTATGGTAGGCGGTACGCCGCCCTGGATACACATATGACCGCCGAGAATTTCCTTGGCTTTAAAGATATCTGTATTTTCACAATGGAATACCACTTTACCTTTCGGTAATTCACGAAGATATTCCAGGCGGTCATCCCAGATTCCCTCCCAGAAAGGAGCCGATATATACCCCAACGCTACGTTCGTGAGGATTGCTTTCTTCAGTCCAGGCCAGTAGAATTTTTCGAACTGCTCAAGCGACATGAAACTGTCCGAGCCGCGGTGAAGCGGCATTCCGGCACGTCTCCGGTATCCGCGTGAATCTACCTCTGCCGGTACTGACTGTTCTATCTGCCATTCGAGTATTTTGTCACAGGCAGCCAGAAGCTTGTCGGGACAGCGGTACATGTCCAGCATCGCTCCACGCATTCCTCTTAGATTATCGGAGATAGTATCAAAAGGCGCTTGAGCGACTCCACCGCCACCGAGTCCTCTACCGTACTGAGACGGATATCCGATCTCCTCCATCATCTTCGAAAACTCAGCGCCTTCCTGTCTAATCCTTTCCTGTTCGGCAGCTGCCTTTGCTATCTTCTCGGCCAGTTCTTTGAATTCCGGTCGGTTAAACAAACCGACAATCGTCGCAAATCCCAAATGACCTATCATGTTCCTGAACGGAGGTACCTCTGAAAACGGTTCCAGCGAACCGTATATTCGCGGTAAATAGTACCTGAAGATGAAATCAGAGGGATCATTAAGGAACAAGTCGTACTCCTCTGCCTTCATATACTCGCCTTCTACAAACTGGTATGGAATATCCGCTGGCAGAGTGCCTCCAGGCCAGCGCTGGTGCCTGGTATCGAGTAACTCCAGTATCAAGCCGGAATTTACCAGCACCATACTAGCACCCTGGTCAGGTTCGAAGTCTACAATCGTTTTAACACTGGCTTTACGGTAGGCATCGTGGTCATAATACATCGAAGAAAGAGGGAGTCCGACATATCTCGCAGAAAACACTCCCGTCTGGATAGTGACGGGTATCCTGTCCGGAACACGCAGCTCGATAGCGTCATTTACTCTTTTTTCTCTCTCTTCAAGGAGTTGAGTGACACTCTTACCATACTTTTCCTCGGTTTCCCGAGTCCGTTTTTTCAGATCTTCCCAGAAAGTCTCGCTGTGTATATCTAACTCTGTCATTGGTACCTCCGTATGGTGATTTTTAATGATTAACTATACTTACTCCTGCATATGTTTTTCAAATGATGAATCATATATCCTGCTTATTTCGTTCATCGATTCGAGAGTCTGTCCTGCTGCAGAGAGTACATCGGCACTCGTCCAACTCCCCTTTACCAGTTCCTTTCTCTCCGCCGGCAATCCCTCATACGTTACTGCGGCAAGAAGTTTTCGCTCTTCAGCGTTCGAAACCGCCAGGTAAGGTATATTGTCATACCAGTAATCACGGTCATCTCTGGACTCGAACGGTTTCTTCTCCATTTCAGCAACTTTACGACCGGATAACTCGGCTTTCTTCAACGCTTCATCCATATCGAAACGGGTTACCGGCAAAGGAGTGATACCCCTCATCCACATTATCCGGAAAAAGTGATAAAGTGGCCTCAAGCCTGATATCAGTCCGTTTCCGCTACCGCCAGCAATAGCTATCCCGAATGCCGGAATACTCTTAAAAGATTGTGACCTCGCATACAATCGGAACAGCTTCAGCATTAGCAGTCGTACCATTGCTGTTGTGTCCCCCCAGTAAACCGGTGTCCCCCAAACAACACCGTCACAGTTGAGCATCTTCTCACTAATGATCTGCAGGTGAGGGTCTTCATAAGTACATCTCAGGTTATCCGCACAGATCCATGGCAAGCAGTCCCTGCAGGCTTCGACAACGCATTCGGACATCTGTACCACCTCAATTGTTGCACCGACTTTTTCTGCCCCTTTCAGAGCGCTGGAGACCAATTTATTGGTCAATCCATCTGGTCTTGGACTCCCCACAAGGCCAACTATCTTTTTACTCATCTTCCTCCTCCTTAAAGTTTTGGACTAAAGTGCCTAGACTCTTTTTTTCTTCCATCTTCCGATCCGGAAATATATCGCATACGCGATTGCCCCGGCAACCCACCCGGCTACTATTGCCCATCGAACACCATTAGCTTCAAGACTTGTATATTTCGGGAGAGCGAACGCCAGTGGGACTTGTACAAGCCAGAAATTCAACAGCGTAATAAGCATCGGAGGTAACGTATCGCCGGAACCGTTGATGGCATTCTGGAGCACAAAATACAACCCCATAAACAGGTATCCCGCCGCTGCGATTCTCAGAAATGTTCCGGCAATATCCATCACCGCGGGATCAGAATTGAAAACGCTGATTATATTCTCAGCCCAGAGTAAAATGATCAGTGCAATCAACATTGCGTATCCCTGAGCTATACCGACAGCGAACCAGCCGCTCTTTTCAGCCCTGTCCGGTTTACCCGCTCCTAAATTCTGACCTACCATTACTCCGGAACCGTTTCCAAGTCCCATACAGGGCATTCTCAATACTGCTTCTATTCTCTGAATCAGCGAATGTCCGGCAACTGCGAGTGTGCCGAAAGGAGACATGAACCACATCAGTACCATATCACCAAAAGCTCTCTCGGCAGCCATAATTGCTCCTGGAATTCCGATTTTCACTATACGCCAGATTATTCCTAAGTCAAGACTGAAATTTCTTAATGACAGAGACAGCCGAGATCTACCCGTAAAGAGTATCCAGTATGAAATTACTGCTCCCAGTCCCTGGGAAACCACGTTTGCAGTCGCAGCGCCGGACACTCCCATTCTGGGAAAAATCCAGATACCGAATACAAGAAAAGGTGATATTATGGCATGGAATACCCGGAACATGATCGTTATCCTCATCGGTATAACGGTATCTCCGGATGCCTGCATAATACCCTCGGCTAGCATCCTGAACGACATCGCTACTGAGCCGATGAACATGATCCTCATATATGCCGCCCCTTCGGAGACGACATCGGCTTCGACACCGAACAATTTCATAATCGGTTCAGCAAAAAATATACCCAGCAAAGCAATTACAACGACGTATGTGCCGCTGATCACAAACGCCTGCTGGGCGACATGATTAGCTCCGGCTCTATCACCAGCACCGATGAATCTAGCGACTATTGCCCTGGTACCCATTGCGAGACCCATTCTGGCCGAGGTGATAGCCATAACCGTCATGCTGGCTATTCCAACTCCGGCGATCGACGCCGCTCCCAGCTTGCCTACCCAGACCATATCGATAACGGGGCCAAGTATATTAAAGGAGCTGCTGACAATTATCGGCCATGACAGTGAGACCAAATTTTTGAAAATGTTTCCCTGAGTCCAGTCTCTCTCAGGAGTTTTTCTGCTCAATTTCCAACCATTACTTTCTGCGAAGATTTATAAAACCGAATCTGCTACCATACAGAATGAAAAGACGTTATCACAACAGTTCAGAAACGTGGTGGGCCAGCTATCACATATGGAAAACAAGTATAGCACCGTCGATACAGTTCTTCAATCGAACACGGATTACTAATTAACGACTTAGTTGGTATATAAT
>DUFA01000087.1 GCA_011191975.1 Dehalococcoidia bacterium | reverse complement strand
CAGTCTATGCTGGAGAAAGCCGGTAAACGCATCATGGCGGGTAAGAAAGTTCCGGCAGCGGTATTCCGGCCTCAGCCGAAGCAGACGGAAGTTACGATCGATAAAGACGGGGATACCTACGTAATAAATTCGACTGACCTGGAAAGGATAATTACCGGCGTCGACATGACAAATGACGAAGTACGTCGGCAATTGCAACGTCCCATGGTAAGGTATGGTGTCACAAGAGCGCTTGAGAAGGCGGGTGTACAACCTGGTGATATAATCCGCTGCGGTGGCTATGAATGGGAATGGTAGCCTGCTCAATGAGGTATAGATAAATGAGAACAGGGATACTCGGCGGCACGTTCGATCCCGTCCATAATGCTCATTTGATGATAGCCGGACAAGCTCTTGAACAAATCGGACTTGATGAGGTGATTTTTATCCCGACCTCCCATACTCCACTGAAGGAAGATGCCATCATCACACCGGTTGAACACCGGGTGAAGATGTTGGAACTAGCCATCACAGGTACTCCTGCCTTCAGACTGTCCAGGATTGAAATAGACCGGGCGGGAATATCCTACACGGTTGACACGATTGCCGAACTGAAAAAAGCGGTTGGGGGTGATTCTGAGCTGTATTTCATAACCGGTTTTGACAGCCTGAAGACGCTGCCCCGATGGAAAGAACCTGACAGAATAATAAAGCTGTGTCGCTTGGTGACCGTCAGCAGACCCGGTTATGATGTCTTGGATATCAATGAACTTGAGAAATACATACCGGGATTAATAAAAAACCTGATCATAATAGATGATCCAGCGCCGGACATAAGCGCTACCGATATCCGGAGAAGACTCGCATCAGGCTTATCAATCAGAGATCTTGTCCCTGTGTCGGTGGAAAGATATATACGCGAAAATGGACTGTATAAAAATAATATTAACACGTAATCAGGAGGAAGTATGAATGCCATAGGGGTGGTTGGAAGCCCGAGAAGAAACGGAAATACCGAAATAATAACGAAACACACTCTTCAGTCTATCGCTGAAGAAGGTCTGGAAACTGAACTCATCACTTTATCGGGGATGGATATTCGTCCCTGCGACGGCTGCCGCTTCTGCAAGGAAGAGAAGAATGAGCGGTGTCATATAGATGATGATCTCATGCCGATATATGAAAAATTGAAAGCAGCGGATGCAATCATACTGGCATCACCGGTATATTACGGATCAGCAACATCGCTGATAAAATCTCTGATGGATAGGGTCGGTTATATCGGCGGTCAGCGTGGAGTATTCGCTGGGAAGGTTGGCGGTCCGCTGGTAGTAGCCCGGCGTGCCGGTCAGAATTTCACCCATGCCCAGCTCCTTTTCTGGTTCCATATACTCGGATTCTACATGCCGGGCTCGACGTACTGGAACATATCATTCGGTCGTGAAAAAGGTGAAGTAAACGATGACGAAGAAGGTCTCCAGACCGCTTGGAACTTCGGCAAGAACATCGCCCACCTAGTAAAGAAGCTCAAAGCGTAGCAGAAAAATCCCAGACCAGTCATTGCGAGACTCGGCGTCAACAGCCGAGACGTAGCAATCTATATAAATCATATAGATTATTACGTTATCCGCCTTAGGCGGATTCCTCGTAATGGCATTCACTCTTTATCAACTTAGAACTTCCAAAAGCCATTCCGGCGGAAGCCGGAATCCAGTAATCTTCTGGATACCTTTTTGCACCAGTATGATAAGTATGTTCCTTGTATCTGCAAGTGCCAGGGAAATCACTCAGTCTCCGGATAAGCCGCTTTCAATACCCGCAAAGCCCTCAGGGTGATCCACTTGCTGGGCTGTCCTTTCTTTTCTTGTATGCCTACGTAGGTATATTCCAGCTTCCAGCGTCCTTGCTGGTTTTGCTTACTGATGACTAGATCTAGCGCGTTGGCTAACTTAGGATTCTCGGCTTGCCCCAGCGCTGCTAGGATCTCCAGGTTCTGAAGTACATCGGCGCTGGTACCGAGGGGAAAGAAGAACGTGAACCACCTTGAACTGGGCTTGTTTCCAAAACCGAAAGGGTAATCGGCGACCGCTGGATCGCGACTCAGGAGAAGTTCCACACCCAGTTTGATTGCCTCATGCATATTACTGGTCCGCTGTGCCGCTGGTACCTTGCTCAGGGCGATCAACGCCTTGATTGCTCCCCAGGCGCATGGCAGATTGGCATTGTGATTGGAACAGGCGAATAAAGGAGATGAGTTCCCGGACTTATAGTCACCTTTGCTTGTGTCGCGGTCCGGCGCGTCAGTCACTCTTTCTCCAGTAATAGTCTGCGCCAGCCATTCCATTGCTCTCTGTAGGCGTCGGTCGTCAAGCCAGCCTAAGTCTATCAGAGCCGCTCCCATAATACCCGCCGTGCAATTGCTGAAATCCGAGGGTATGCGGGAAAATGACAGACCGCCGTTGTTGTCGATGTATTGGGAGAGTATAATTTCGCAGCTGGCGCGAATACGCGGGTCGGCTCCGTCCGCACCGAGCTGAGCAATATTAATGAGAGTATATTCTGTCCTGCGGTATTTGGGTCTGAAACTGTATCCTGGTTTGTCCCAATCTCCTTCCAGGATTACCGGCACCGGACCACTTGTCATGATGGCCGCTTTAGCGGCTTTGACTTCACTATCGGTCTCGTCCTGACCAATGATGTCACGCAGGGTAAAATAACGGACGCCTGGCTGCCTCAGATCATTCTCCAGCAACCACGGGATCGGGTCCCCATTAAGCTTGTCTTTCCAGCTAGCCATAATCAATCTGTTCCTTGCTAATTAAAGTTGATAAATGATAGAACAAATATTCTAATGTGTCAAATGATACTACTTCCTGCAACCAAAAACACATACGCTAATACATAATCGGACTCAGCACGTATATCGCCCACCCCAGGTATTCTCTTCCATACCTGAAATACTCATCCTGGTTTCCACGAAGACGGTCGATTACCTCCTGCCGCTCGGGGTGCGTCGGGTTCTCGTTTAGCCATTTCACCAGTCCGCGCCAGTTGCCGGCTTCATACCTGTCCCAGTCGTCGTGGCTTGCCCTGACTGCGTACTCGACATCGTACCCCTCGTCGATGGCTGTCTGAAGGAGTTCATACTCATGTCTGGTGGTCTCTGGCAAATGGGTGTCGATGTATTCCCGGGGCATATCGTTTGATACGTAAACCTCTCCGATAGCCAGTCTGCCATCTGGTTTGACGAATTGCTTCAAGGCCTGGATAGTCTGCCTGAAACCTCCCCAGATAAAAGTAGCGCCGATACACAAACCTGCGTCGTATTTCTCATCGGTCGTGTATTCGCTGCCGTTCGCACATACTATTTCTACATTCCTATCGAGTTTTCGTTCCTGTATCGTATTTCTTGCTTTTTCGGAAAACCGCTCGCTGATATCTACGCCTGTACCGGATATCCCGAATTTCTCCGCCCAGAGGACAAGCAATTCACCCTTACCGCAGCCGAAATCGATCACGTGGCTATCAGCGTTGAGGTTGAGTACATCGCCGACTGCAAGTATTTTCTCACGTGATGTCGGATTCAGAATTTCCAGATAGTTGTGTGAAATATCCATCAATTCGAAAAATTCCATCGCTCGTCATTACTCCTGTAGTGTTTATTTTAAAGAAAACCAAAAGCCGCTCCCGAAGGAACGGCTATAAAGTTCAGAATATTAGAAAGCTTAGCCGGAAACCTGCCGGGATGAAAACCCTCTACTTCCATGGTTTGTCGCCGTCATAATCATCCCCCCTCTGATTTCCGTATTATACAACAAGTGATCGTGTAATGACTAGACATCCAGGTTCTGGACACTCTTGGCGCGTGCCTGGATGAATGCCTTGCGCGGCGGTACCTCTTCTCCCATCAGGGTGTGAAAGATATGGTCTGCGTCGACCGCATCATCAATGTTGACCGTCAGAAGCGTCCTGGTAGCCGGATTCATTGTTGTCTCCCAGAGTTGCTCGGCACTCATCTCTCCGAGACCCTTGTAACGCTGTATATCGATATTCTTGGCACCCTTGAGTTCCTTAAGGGCTTCGTCTCTTTCCTGTTCCGAGTATACCCATTTTTCCGTTTTACCATGTTTCACACGGAATAGCGGCGGTTGGGCGATATAAAGGTGTTCGTTGTGAATCAAATCTGCCATGTGCCGGAAGAAAAAGGTTAGCAGTAAAGTCCTGATATGAGAACCGTCGACGTCGGCGTCCGTCATCAGTATTACCCGGTGATAGCGGAGTCGCGAAAGATCGAGTTCATCGTCTATCCCTGCTCCGAGGGCGGTTATGATCGCCCGGATTTCCGCGTGCGCCAGCATCTTGTCGGACGGCGCCTTTTCTACATTCAGGATTTTACCCCGCAATGGAAGGATCGCCTGGAAACGTGGGTTCCTGCCCTGCTTGGCTGAACCACCGGCGGAATCACCTTCAACAAGGTAGAGTTCGCAGTGTGATGGATCTTTCTCTGAACATTCCGCAAGTTTTCCAGGCAGTGTCGCTGAAAGCAGGCTGGTCTTTTTTACGATCAGATCACGGGCTTTTCTTGCGGCTTCTCTTGCCTTGGCAGCAAGTATAACCTTTTCCATTATCCGCTTAACGTCATCAGGATGCTCTTCAAAAAAGAGTGACAGACCTTCGCCAACCACACTTTCTACAATACCTTTCGTTTCAGGATTGCCAAGCTTGCCTTTTGTCTGGCCTTCGAACTGCGGTTCTGAAAGCTTTACACTGATAACTGCGGCCAGCCCTTCTCTTACATCCTCACCGGTGAGGTTGGGATCGTCGTCCTTTAAAAACTTGCCTTTATGAGCAACATCGTTGAGAACACGTGTCAGAGCTGTGCGGAAACCGGTAAGATGGCTGCCGCCATCGGCCGTATTCACGCAGTTCGCGAAACTCAGGACAGTCTCGTTAAAGCCATCGTTATACTGGAGAGAAGCTTCTACCATGGTGCTGTTAACGGCCTTGTTGATATATATCGGTTGCTTGATTCGTACGCCCCTGCCCCGGTTTAACTGGCGGACAAAACTGCTGATACCTCCCTCAAAGTAGAAGGTCCTCTCATCATCGGTTCTTTCGTCGATTACTTTAATTTCCAGCCCTTTGTTCAGGTAGGCCATTTCGCGGAATCTATCGGCAAGGGTGTTGAAGTTATATTTTACGGTACCGAATATCTCTTCGTCGGCAAGGAATATGGTAATCAGGCCTGAACCCTCTACCTCGCCTGTTTCCGTAACCTTACCCTGTGGAAGCCCCCGCATGTATTCCTGCTCGTATTGTTTCCCTTCCTGTCTTACGATAACCTTGCACCAGGAAGAAAGAGCGTTAACAACCGAAGCACCGACGCCGTGAAGACCACCAGATACTTGATAGGTCTTTCCACCGAATTTGGCACCGGCGTGGAGTACCGTCATTACGGTTTCTAGAGCGGATAGCTTGGTGGTGGGATGTTCTTCCACCGGGATACCGCGGCCGTTATCCTCGACTTTGATGGAATTGTCTGGCTGTATGGTGATAAGGATTTTATCGCAAAAGCCTGCCATGGCTTCATCGATACTGTTGTAGACGATTTCATAAACCAGGTGGTGAAGACCGTTAATATCGGTGCTGCCAATGTACATTCCGGGCCTCTTGCGGACGGCTTCCCGACCACCCAGTACGTGGATTTCCTGTGCTGAATATTTTTTGGTTTCTTTCTTGGTCTTAGTATCTGCAGTATTTTTTGCAGTATTTTCGGCCATAGATACACCGTACTCCTTATATAGTACCTGAAAAGTGCCCGGATGAATAAACGCAACCTAGGTTTTTTAAGGATGAAAGAGTGCTTTCTAATAACGACGAAAGGCAACCGTTTGTATATGCGGATTTATGAGTCACCATCGAACTCAATTATACCATAAATCGAGCGTAATGTGAAGTTTTTAATAGTATCAGTATACCCTTTTTCACAGGTATGCTGTTGACAAACGCAAGAAACCCGTTCATACTATGCGGGTTGTCTTGTCGGTCGTTAATACATTCGGGAGTAATTAACATTAATAACGAAGATTTAAAGAAAGTCCATGATTATTCCGCTAAACCTCCCCTGTTCGAACCGGGCGAGGAAAAATTCTGGGATGACGACCATATATCGATAGGTATGTTGCAGGCCCATCTCAGTCAGGAACACGAAGCAGCCAGCAGAAAGACTGAAGCTATCGAAGCCCAGGTCGAACACCTGACATTCACCGGTATCCTGAAAGAAGGTGACCGTGTTCTGGACCTTGGGTGCGGGCCGGGACTGTACGCCAGCCGGCTCTGCAAGAAAGGACTTAAGGTTACCGGTGTGGATATATCCCGCAGATCAATTGAATACGCGACCAAATTCGCCGTTGAAAATAATCTGGATATTGCTTACCGTCTTGCCGACTTTTTCAGCATCAACTATTCAGAGGAGTTCGATGCTGTAATGCAGATATACGGCGAACTGAATACATTTTCGGATGAAAAGCGGGAAGCGTTTCTTGGGATGGTGCATAAAGCTTTGAAACCGGAAGGCCTGTTTATATTTGACGTCACTACGAGGGAGTTGAGGAATAAAGAAGGTGCGGGTAATCGGTGGTATCTGTTCGATGGTGGATTCTGGCGGCCGGGTAAACACCTTTTCCTCGAGGAGGGTTTTGATTATCCTGATGATGATGTCTGGCTCGATCAATATCTAATTGTAGATGAGAAAGAAGTGACGGTGTACCGTAACTGGTTCCACGATTATTCACTCCACACGATAAATGATGTACTTGAGAAAGCCGGATTCTCCATCCTGCAGATCTGGAACGACCTGGACGGCACTCCCTACGAAGAAGGCGGCGACTGGCTGGCGGTTGTGGCAAAGAAGCTCTGACAATAAGCCAGGTACTAAGATTCGTCTATATATAGAAAAGAAACTGCCCTGGCATTGGTAGGCAGGCGGACTGTATCATCTCCGCTCAAGGATCAAAAGGCTGTTCCCTCTGTGTTTTTCTCTCTTTCTCACGATATAGCTGTTCTGATTTTGCAGGGCGGTTATAATTCGAGTTATCGCGGTTGAACTGGCCGAGAGTAAGGCTTTCCCGCCCGGGACAAGCTCCTCGGCAATCCTTGAAATGTCGGCATTGATTGCCTTTACGCCCTCTCCTTCCCGTATCATCCCGATCACCATATCCATCGATTGGGTACTATCAGTACCGACTCCCACTCTGTAGAAGAGCCGGATCCTGTCTCCAGGACATCCATTGAGAATCAGGTTGCGTTCCGCGACTCTCAGGCTCAGGAGATCACGGTCGACCAGTGAAATGCTGCCCGGCTTGAGTTTTTTCCAGGCTGCGACCGCCACGTGTCCCTGACCGGGATTGAAAAGAAGTAAAGCGTCCGGGTCGGGATTCTTTATTCCATCGATGGCTTCGATCAGCAGTTCACTTCGGTGACCGGGTGATTCGGGTTCGGTCAAGTCGTATACGGTGTTCATCCGGTAACGCAGGTCCTGGAAAGTAACTTCTGTACGGTTCTGCAGATATATTCCCCTCTCTAATCCGCTGGTAACGGGTTGCAGAGGTTCAGTGGCAGTATCGTTAAACCTGTAAAAGAACACCGCGTGACCGCTTCTGTTTTTATGCAACAGGACTTCAACGTACGGTAGACTGCTGAGTAAGTTTGCAGTTATTTCTTCAAGAGGTGCGATCACGACGATGGCGACCAGTCCGTCTTTTTTCAAATAACCGGTGGCATCTTTCAGAAAACTGGATATGACAGGTTCTCCGGCTTTCCCCGGGATATTCGATATTATCAGGTCGAAGTCTTTTTCAGTCACATCATCGAATCCTAGGCTGCCGTATATCTTGGCTCCTTGTATTCCGTTCAGTTCCGCGTTCTGGCGTGAATACTCGACCGCCAGGGCATCCCTGTCAACCATGTGGGCAGTGCATTCGGGGTTCAACTTCGTCAACGTTAATCCTATCGTGCCGTAACCGCATCCAAGATCAAGTATCTTCTGGAATCTGCCGATGCCGAATTCGGAAATAAGGATTCTCAGCAGAAACTGTGTCCCGACATCTATCTGGAAACTGCTGAACAGGTCCTGCGATACTCTAAAACGCATTACCTGCCGGTGATACCTGAAGGTCAGTTCTTTTTTAAAATAAACGTCTTCGTTCATATATTATCCACTTGCTATAGTATATTCTACGGCATATACATTAAGGAATACTTGGTATTT
>DUFA01000086.1 GCA_011191975.1 Dehalococcoidia bacterium | reverse complement strand
GAGTGATGTTTTTCCATTTCCTGTAAAGAACGCTCAAGTGAGTGACGCATCACCTTGGTGAAATCTACCAGTGTACCGTCAGTATCGAACGCAATTGCCTTGATTCCAGTGATCTTCATTATTCTTCTGTCTTAAAGCCTCCTTAGATATAAGAATACGTTCTATCTTACGAATCTGATTTTGACTCACGCAGGATAAAGGTAATAGAAGCGAGGACAAGCCCGGCAATCACCAGCGTCCAGATCCCAGCGAGAAACGAGCCTGTTGAGCCAGTCGTGATCCCCATCAGCATTGGTCCGAGAGAACCGCCAATCTGGCAAAATGCAAAGAAAATACCCCCGGCAAGTCCCATGGTTTCAGCACTGACCTGAGGGGCGTCCATTAGCACGACTGTTAATAAGGGGAACAATACTACTATTGCTGCCCCGTACAGGATCAAACCGACAATAACCCAGGAAGATCCAATAGCAGTAATCAGTATTCCAGCTGAAGAGAGGAACGCAAATAAAGCTAAAAAGCGACCTCTCAACCGATTTGGTATCATTCTCGGTAAAAACAAGGTAGCAGGAATTCCCACGGCACTTACAATCGATGACAAGTATCCTGCAGTCTCGGCTGAAACTCCACTGTATTCGATCATTTTAGGCAGCCATTGTACGAAGCCATGGATCATGAGTCCCGTAATGAGTCCCGCAATCAGAACGATCCTGACATTATACGCTTTGATAATCTTGATAAAGACAGACCAAAGACTGGCTTGAGTCAACTCGGCCGTTTGTTTGATATCCCGGGAAAATACCAACCATACAAACCCGAATAGTAAGGCTAACAAGCTGTAGAATACAAACGTCAGCCTCCAGCTATATCCGGTCATAGGCATGATGAGACTGTTAGTAGCGGCAAGGGCAAACATACCTCCTACGGAAGGTGCAGTCATATAAATACCCACTGCCGTAGGGCGTTCTCGCCCCGTGAACCACAATGAAACGGCTTTTTGTGCTCCAATGGATATGAAAGGCCCGCCAATGCCAAATATAGCTGTCATGATGAGTAAAGTGGTGAATCCTGTGGCAAAGTAACGCAGTCCAACCGATAAGGCAACTATCAAAGAGGCAAAGAATAGAGTTTTACGAATCCCCCACCTGTCCAGAATCACACCGGCAATAAGTGAGAAAGGAATAAATACCGGTTGCCAGCTGCCCAGTATGACTCCCATTTCTGCGTATGATATCTTAAGGTCAGAAAGTATCGGGGTTACTAAAGGAGCCGTTGAGCTCATGGCTGAACCCATAGCGGCATATACCAGCCAGACCATTGCCAGGATGACCCAACGGTATTTCATATGTTATCTGCTTAAGCTTTCAGTATATCCTTACGTCTTAAAGCCCTCTCCAGCGACGGCTGCATCTTCATCTCACGGAATTCTTTTATTGCGAGGTCGAGGTGTTTAACGGCTTCAACTTTTTCTTCGGAATAGTGGTCCAGGAGAAGTTCAGCCAATCCTAACCGTGAGAGAGCTAATTCTGGACGGAACGGCATTTCAGTGCAGACCTTGATTGCTTCCTCGAAATGTTCTCTAGCTTCGTCGTATTTACTTAGAAAAACTGCAGCCGAACCAACGTGAAGAGCAATGCATGTCGTCCAGAAAAACGTCGCTACAGAGAGAGTATGTTCTTTAAGTCTATTAAATAATTTTTCAATTGCTTTACTATGTTTCGCCAATAATGCAGCTTCTAAATATGCGACATCTTGCCATGCCGGTGTGAGATCCTCAGCAGTAGTGATAGTAGGTCGGGTTTCAAGCATACTATCAAGTTCTGCATTTACCTCATCATACATTCCCGTGTAAGCCTGAAATAATGGTGGTCGAACGTGAGTTATCGTTTTTAATATTTCTTGGATGGCTTTCCAAAGAATACTATCCGTATATCTTTCATAACCCAGATACAGTATAGGTCTAAGACCTGTCCACATCGAGTGTTGCGCGACGCCTTGTTCGTAATCAGTTTCCTGCAGACTAATCAGCATATCTTCTAACGTCTCTATGGTCAATTCAAGTTTTCCGTCAATAAAATACAAAGCCGCTTCTAATGTTGTTGCTAAGGATAGCCTTTGGACAAAATTTGTATTTATTGCTCTTTCTTTTGCCTTAAAAATAGCTTCTTCTAATCCTTGTCTTTTACCACAACTTATAGAGCAATACCAAAACGAAAAGTACCATTCATCGATATTTTTAACGATATCGTCAGATATTATCTCCTGCGCTTTGTCAGCAGACCATGGTGTAAGACCAAAAGCTACCCATTGGAGTATTGCATGACCCATTAAATCTATATCTCTCGTCACTTTCGCTTGTGATACAGCCTTTTCAAGAAGTGGTATTCCACTTTGATTTTCTCCACGTACACATTTAGCATACCCCAACCAGTAATCAACCCAAGATCTTTCTGGGGAATTAGGTAATGCATAATGATCAGCTTTTTCGATCAATTCCATTGCTTCTTGACTACTTATTGTCTCACCATACCCTTCCCAAAATAACGATTCTATAGCTAATAAGTACGCCTGTGAAATCCTTTGATTATCACCTAAACTCTCAGCGATTGATAGTGCCGTTGGTACTTCAACGTCAAGTGGATGCTGGTGCTCTCCGGATAACGAATAGGTTTTACCTAGAGTCAGTAACATATCACAAATCTTCTCTTTGTCTTCAGGATCAAGGACTTCTTGAACTCGTGCGGCTTGCTGGCGCAATCTTGCAGCTTCTCCATAATCATATACATCTACTGCACGTTGTGCCGCCATCTCGCCATATTTGACAGCTTTACCTAAATCATTAAGATCCGGTGAATAAGAAAAATGTTCGGCTAATTCAGCAGCGTGTTCTGTCAAACGGTGTGCATATACAGTTTCAAGTGTCTGCGCAACCTGTTGGTGAAGTCGAATACGTCGTGGAGCGATAATCTCTTCATATAACGTCTGTCGGAAGAAAGCATGAGTAAATCTGTAAGTTATCGTTGCTCCTAATGCCGAACGCTCTTCAACAATAGCAGCGCCTTTGGCTTCTTCAAGTGCTTTATATATCTCATCCTCGGTAATTCCAGCCACCTTTTCGAATACATCGAGTCTGAACTCCCTTCCGATGACAGCTGCTATAGATAATACTTTATTACATTCAATACTTAGATTGGACAATCTTTTACCGATGACATCTCGTAAACCTTCAGGGATACTCATCTCTAAGGCCGTATCACTTGACGTTTGAAGTCTGCCACTCTCACGAGTGAGTAGTTTTTCCTCTGTAAGATACCTGACTACTTCTTGTACAAAAAGCGGATTGCCTTCTGTTTGACGATGTACAGCTTCGGCAAGTCCAACAGGAATATTCTCCTGAGTAAGACTTCCCAACATACGTTTGACTTCATCGATATTTAATCCTCGTAACAATACACGTCCAAAGGACGAGACACGTCTTAGTTCGGCGAGAGCTGCCGATAATGGATGATTCCTATCTACTTCTACGTCGCGATATGTACCAATTAGCAGAAGTCTTGTGCTACTAAGATTCCTCGATACATAAGAAAGCATCTCGAGAGTACCTTTGTCTGCATCATGAAGGTCTTCTAAGATTACTAACATAGGTTTGACCATAGAGGCGTTTTTCAGGAAAGAAGTAACAGCCTGCATTAAACGGTATCGATCTTCTTCAGGATTCTGCGAATCCCTTGGTTCTACATGAAGTTTTTCCCGTATCTCAGAGACGATACGGGCTACATCAGTGGCACCTGAACCAAGTTCCTTTTTCAGTTCGTCAGGCTCTCTATCGAGGACATATGACCGCATCGCTTCTATGAAAGCAAGATAGGGTAAAGATAATGAGCCTTCTTCATAACAGTGTCCCCAGAGAGTCATACCGCCTCTCAGGGTAACGTAGGTCGATAGCTGTTCGCAGAGAGCAGTCTTGCCGATCCCAGGCTCTCCTACAACCATCGTTAAAGCACCCTGCCCTGACATCGCACCATTGAACGTGTTCTGTAGTTGTCTTAACTCATTCTCTCTACCGACGAATATTCTTCGGTAGATGGGATTTTCTGTTGGTATTTGCTGTTCAATGGTAGACTCTTTGATGTCACCCTTCTCGATAGATTCAAGGGCAGCTAGTACATCCTTTGCAGAAGCCGGTCTCTTCTCAGCGTTCTTCTCTAATAACAGTAAGATCAATGATTCTAACGCAGGTGGTAGATCTGCTCTGTGCCATGTAGGAGATATTGGTTGGGTGTTGATATGCTGGGTTACCACCGCTACATAGTCATCACCAACAAAGGGTGGTCTTCCGGTCACCATCTCGTAAAGCATAGCCCCAAATGAGTATAGGTCTGCTTTGGTGGTTACTTCGCCACTATAAGCCTGTTCTGGGGACATGTAATTGGGAGTACCTACCATCAAACCTTCCTGGGTAAGTCTGGAGACGTTGGTCACCATTACCAGGCCGAAGTCGGTTATCCTTGCTTTACCTTCATCATTAACAAGAACGTTACCGGGTTTGATATCGCGATGGATAATACCTTTTGAATGAGCGAACTCCAGTCCTCGACAGACATCCTTCGCCAGGTTAATTACTTGCTCAAGGGGTAGTTTATGGTCAGGTGCTTTTTCAATCAGTTTCTCAATGTCACTGGGCATATAGGGTTGAACGATATACGGTTGCCCACTCAATTCACCCATTTCGAAGATAGATACGATATTGGGATTATCACCTAATTTGCCTATAGCTTGGGCTTCCCGAGTAATCCGCTTCCTACCGTCTTCGTCAAGGTTTTCAGTCTTGATGAGAGCGAAGGCCACATCACGATCTAAGCGAGTATCGTGGACGAGGTAAACCTTCTTCTTGCCACCTTCACCAAGTTTCTTTATGACCTGGTAGCGGTTGTCAACAAAGGATATTGGTTCGGTTTGTGATGGTTTTGTCGGTTCAATCGGTTGAGTCGGTTCAGGCGTTGTTTCGGTAAGTGAGTGACCGCATTCGATACAAAATCCGCTGTCAAGAGAGTTTGGATGATTACAATTAGGACATATCAATTCTGTCCGGAGAGATTGACCGCACTTTTTACAGAACTTGGCGCCGTCGATATTCTCCGTCTCACAACTTGGACACTTCACTCATTCAAACCTATACGGGATGAGTGTGTATAGTCTATCGTTGCATCACGTTCATGTCAAGAGTATTCATATGAGTATTCATATACCAGATAACGAAATTTTCCCTGTCTATAATACGGGTTTTCGGGCTATGACCATGACCTCCATTTCATCGAGATCCAGGGGACGTTTGCCCCAGTTACCGGCGGTGCCTCCCCAGACATTCTCCACCTTGAATCCGGCTATCCTGAAAAGCAGGACAAGCTCCGGTGGAGTATAGGAACGTTCGCGGACGATAAGAATACCTTCGGAGTCATCCTTTTCCATCAGGTGGGTTTCGACCAGTGTCACGGGATCGAAGATTCCCCTGTCGATGTCTTCCTGTGTGTACTGACGGATCGGCATGCAGCCGTTCAGGGCTGTCATGATAAACTTCGCCCCCGGTTTCAAAGTGGCGAAGATATTCTGGAGTATGGTTAAGTCTCTTTCGTAGGGATCATCCCCTTCTCCCAACAGGCAGAAAGCGCCTTCACACAGGCAGATCGCAGCGTCGAATACCGGCTCTGACCTGTATTCCGCCGCGTTTGCGTTAACTAACTCAATCTCTACTCCCTCATCCTTTGCGGCGGCGTCAGCTTCGGCAAGCATTCCTGAAGAAATATCCACTCCGGTCATTGTATAGCCGCGTTTTGCCAGTTCGATAGAGTGGCGTCCCGTACCGCAGCCGATATCCAAAATCCTGCTTCCCTTAGGTAACGCCAGTTCTTCAATCAGGAAGTCTATTTCCTTCAGAGTACCGTAGGTAAAAGGATTCTGCATATACCGGGGAGCATGACTGTCAAAGTATTCCTGCCAGCTATTTGTTTCAGCCATAAGAAATAACTCCGGTTGAGTTTATGAGGGTCTTCCGGTTCAGACAATCAGACTATAATTCCTGTCTGCCTTCGAGAGCACGGGTAAGAGTGACATCATCGGCATATTCCAGTTCGGTACCGAAAGGCAGTCCCATGGCAAGACGGGTAACCTTTATATTGAGGTTTGAGATCAGGTGATGGAGATACATCGCGGTCTGCTGCCCTTCCATATTGGTGTTGGTGGCTAAAATCACTTCTTCGATCGTATCATTCTTCAGGCGGTCGAGTAGTTCTCTCATCCTGATATCCTCGGTACCCACTCCCTCGGTTGGAGAAATCGCGCCATGCAAGACGTGATACAGGCCTTTGTAGACTCGGGTATGCTCTAGTGCAAGAATGTCCTGGGGCTGTTCGACGATGCATATTTTCGTGTGATCCCGTTCCAGGTTACTGCATATACGGCAGGGATTTGAATCGGTAACGTTAAAGCAGGACGAACAGAGCGTAATCTGGCTTTTTACAGACAATACGGCTTCGGCAAGATCCCGTGCGTTTTCTTCCGAAGCGCGTAAAAGGTAAAAGGCAATTCGCTGAGCACTCTTGGGACCGATGCCGGGAAGTTTATTAAACTCGCGGATAAGCCTGTTTATCGGCTCAGCCGTGGGTTGAGAATTCTCGTTCAATAGTCCGACTCCTTGGTTAATTACATGAGACCGGGTATCTTCAGGCCACCGGTCAGTTTACTCAATTCCTTGGAAGCCATCTTCTGGGATTTATCTGTGGCTTCCTTTATTGCCTTTAGAAGAAGCTTCTCAAGATTTTCCGGTTTGTTCGGATCGATGACATCCGGTGATATTTTAATGGAGCGTATATTCTGCTGGCCGTCTATGGTTACTTTTATAGCCCCTTTACTCGATTCAACCTCGATGATGGTTTTTGCCAGTTCCTTCTGGGTTTTATCCATCTTGGATTTGAGTTCCCGGGCCTGTTTTATCATATCGAAGTTCATTTTTCCTCCTGGTCGATTATTTGGGCGCCCATTTTAAGGGCAGCTTTTAACAGGTGGTTGTTGTCCTCCTGCACACAGGAAACGCGGCAGGACCTTCCAAGGAAATTACTGAGTATTTTTTCCGCCACTTTCAGATTTTCAGCCTTTTCCATTAATTCCTTGTGCTGCTTGTGCCTGAAAGCCAGCACCACGATATCATTATCTATAGAAAGTGGGTCGATTCCAGCACTTCTTAATATAGCAAGAGCAGATGTTTTCTTCGTTTCCGGCGGCGCCAGGTCGATAACTCTTTTCCAGTTCAACTTAAGTCTTTCAAGCTCGGTACCGCCGTTAAGGACAGATAAACCGTTTTCTGCAGGTTCGATTTCCCGGGCTGAGTCGGTTAACGTTGGTGAGTTTTCCTCTATCTTTTCTTCGGATCGTGGTTCGGTTTGTGATTCCGGAACAGGTGTTATGTTAGCAGTAACCGGTTCGCCTATATCAGCTTCTTGTGTGGACTCTACTTTTTCAGCCACTGACTCACGATGTTCCTGTTCTCGGGAAACTTCTTCCTTTTTCTTCCTGGCTGGTTGAGCTTTAGCCTTAGATTCTGAGGAATAAACCAGTTCAGAGGCTGGAGTCTTTATCTGCTGAGGAGGTGCTATATTATCAGCTTTTTCTACCTGTGTTTTTTCACCTTCAGAACCCAGGATGCAGTCAACAAGAGCGAGTTCCATCGGCAGAGTAGGATAAATATCGATGCCTATCTCGAGTTGCCCGAACAACCTGACGGCGGTTAATATCTGTTCAAGGGATGTACTTGATGCGATTTCTTTCAATTCCTCGATATCTTCTGCAACAAGGTCTACCGAATCTTCAGAGCTTGTTTTAATCAGTAATAATCCCCTGAGGTATTCGACGAATTCGCGGTTGAATTGTTTAAGGTCCAGGCCGTCATTGTTTACTCCGTTAATAGTAGCAAGTCCGGCACTTATATCCCCGTTCATTATATGCCTGACCAGTTCTCTGCTTCGCATATCTCCGGTGATTCCGAGTATAGCTTGCACCTGTTCAAGATCGATCTCAGAGCCGTAGTAGGTCGACAGTCTTTCCAGGAGGTTAACGGCATCACGGGCACTGCCCGTGGCACTTTTCGCGATTAGCTGCATTGCTTCCGGTTTAACCTCGATTTTCTCACCCTGGGAAACGTAATCGAGATACGAGACCAGGTCAGCCTGGGTTAGTCTCCGGAAGTCGAAACGCTGACAGCGTGAAAGAATAGTGGTCAGGATCTTGTGAACCTCGGTGGTGGCTAGTATAAAAACTACGTGTGAGGGAGGTTCTTCAAGGGTCTTGAGCAGCGCATTGGAAGCGCTATTGCTCAGCATATGGACTTCGTCGATTATATAGACCTTGAATCGTGCCTGGTTCGGTGCGTAGTTGACTTTCTCGCGAAGACTGCGGATATCCTCAACGCCCGTATTGCTTGCGGCATCGATCTCTATTATATCCAACGCCCTGCCCTCGGAAATCGCAAGACACATTTCACAGGTGTTACATGGTTCACCATCCGTGGGATTGAGACAGTTAATTGCTTTAGCCAGACTTCGGGCAGTACTGGTTTTTCCCGTACCCCGGGGACCACAGAAAAGATACGCATGGGAAATTCGTCCACTTCTGAGAGCATTACGCAATGTCTGCGTTACCGGTTCCTGACCGATTACTTCAGCTAAAGTGCGTGGCCGCCATTTTCGATATAATACCTGTGAAGCCATATCGTTATCGCTATCCATTATACCCCAATAAGGTTGGCTTTCCCAAGAAGAATCTCGGGGAAAATGTGAGAATAATACAAATTAAAACCGGCTTCAAATATGTATTTGAAGCCGGTAGTTCATCCTTTCAGTTTTTTACAGCAGTGAAGGAATATCCTTGGCTGATTCTTCGATTTCCTGAATTTTTACTACAGTTTCTGCCTGTCTCCTCTTCATCACCGGTATGAGGCTGGCCGATTTGGTATAGTAACCTCTGATCTTTTCAACATCACTCAATTCGGAAAGAATAATGCTGACGTCCAGTAACCCTCTTTGCCTGGGGTAGTCACCATTCCTGATGGTGGCAAGAGGAGTGAGATTTCTCATGTAGTCACCAAGCTCCTTAACCATGTCCACGTTCATTTCCCGTGAAGGAGCCGATAACAGGAAAAGTGCTCTCCTGGCATCTTCGGGTTTGCAGTTCAGGGAGAGTTCGCTGATAGCAGCGTCCATTGCCTGGATAGCTTTCTGGGTCTCGGTTCCCTTCTTTATGAAGTCTCTTGACCTTTCACCGGGGAATCTAAGCAGAGGTATCTGAGAATTACCGTAACCGATAACCGTCCAGCCGACGATGGTCTGCATAATATCACCGGCATCGAGCAGCTTGGCGCCAATGTATTTTGGTTTTTTCTCCTCACCGGCACAGAGGATACCGTAAAACGGTTCAGCGATCATCTGGTTGATTTTCGCCAGGTTGTTGGAGAGGGAGGAATCTTTCCTGATATACCTCTGGTTGTCGATAAGGAATACTGCATCGGCTACCGAGTAGGTTGATTTCAGACAGGTAGCGGTAT
>DUFA01000085.1 GCA_011191975.1 Dehalococcoidia bacterium | reverse complement strand
TGTTTATATGCTGGGTTACCACTGCTACATAGTCATCACCAACGAACGGTGGTCTTCCGGTCACCATTTCGTAGAGCGTGGCTCCTAATGAGTAGAGATCTGATTTGGAAGTTACTTCTCCACTATAAGCCTGTTCGGGTGACATGTAATTGGGAGTACCTACCATCAATCCTTCATGAGTAAGTCGGGAGACGTTTGACACCATAACCAGCCCAAAATCGGTTATCCTTGCCTTGCCTTCATCGCTGACAAGAACATTACCTGGTTTAATATCACGATGAATAATACCTTTTGAATGGGCGAACTCCAGTCCTAGACAGACATCTTTAGCCAGGTTAATTACCTGATCAAGGGGTAGTTTGTGGTCGGGTGCTTTTTCAATCAGCTTTTCGATATCACTGGGCATGTAAGGTTGAACGATATAGGGTTGCCCTTTCTCCTCACCCATTTCAAAGATAGAAACTATATTGGGATTATCACCTAGTTTTCCTATAGCTTGGGCTTCCCGGGTAATCCGCTTCCTGCCGTCTTCATCAAGGTTTTCCGTCTTGATGAGGGCGAACGCTACATCCCTATCAAGTCGGGTATCGTGAACAAGGTAGACCTTCTTTTTACCACCTTCACCGAGTTTTCTAATTACTTGATAACGGTCATCGACGAATGAGGTGGGTTCGGTAGTAGTAGGTTTGGAAGGTTCAGATTGTATAGTCTGTTCAACGAGTAGAGACGCACACTCTTCGCAATATCTACTTCCTTGTGGATTTATATGACCACACTTGGGGCATTTTATTGTAGTTGTGAGTGGTTGAGCGCATTGAACACAAAACTTCGCACTTTCGCGGTTCTCAGCTTGACAATGTGGACATTTCAATTCATTCACACCTTTACGAGGTGAGTGTGTATAGTCTATCTTTAGCTCATGGGCATGTCAAGCTAAGAAACTTAGCGACGTTCTGAATAGATAACGATATGTCACAAGATGATCTTCGGTGTTATAGGAGAATTCTTGAATAATCCCAATTACTCAAAATGTGACCTTTTTACTCTTAAATAATAAGGAATCAAGTACTCCTTGCGTCCACGTGTTCATCCCGATATTTGTCTTTACGGAAGTTATCTAGTTACGATATTAACAGTCTCTTTACCACTTGGCCAATCGTATGTACAAGAAATCAGACATCCCAATGAATAAGCAGTGGTATGCAAAAAGCTTCTATTGTTCTCCAGTACAACAGAGGTACATTCCGTATATAAAATATATCCCATCATTTCAGGCGGAATGTATTGGTCACCCCTTTTCCTATACTACTATTTAGTCATATTCATTGCATTTCAGCATGCATTGTAGCTTTATCTTTAAACTCGTAGTAGTAATATTAGCACTACCAAACGACTATAATATTTGATCGGATTCCTAGCCATTGACTTAGTTTGCGATTAAACATATAATAACCGGTAAACGGTTTCCGCTATCCGCTTTCCTGTTATAATGGACAGAGGGAGGTAAGTAATGAGTACCATAAATAGTAAGCTCCAGCACTACGATTGGGGACCATATTATTTAGTTCCTTCAAAGGCTCTGCAAAATTATAGTGGTTGTGTGTTACTAAGAGACTCATTCGATAGAGAACTCTTACGTATGCACTTGGATAGAAGAGGGTTCTCAGGAAGAGTCGTTAAAGTGACTAATTTTTGGTTCTATCGTAAGAAAAGTTCGGAAATATGGACCAAGATTGGCGAGTCTTGCGATATTTCTAGAAATTTCTCGGTGAAGTGGAACACAACCCGTTTAGAAAACGGGCAATACGAAATCATTGGATTTATGCAGGCTTTTGTAACAAACGATCACTTAATAAAAAGGGAGCTAGTTACATTAGGTAACGGAGAGTACAACAAATTTGGTTACATGCCTATCTTTGTAAAGAAACACCTCATAAAAAGAGTTATTGCTGAGCAAAAGATTGTGGAAGTTACTGTTAAGAATTAACTCGAATTTTTCCAGCCCCCGGTGAACATAGATTTAGGAGATGAAAATGATGGGACAACGGGCACTAGAAATTGCTAATTAAGTTGCGGTGGCTGGTGCTATTCTTTATTCATATTACTTTGATAATTTGAAGGAGGGAATAATATGCTTCACATGGTAGTAGCTAATCATGGACCTGATACTTGTGCAGCTACCGTTCCAACTGTGGCAAAAATAGCTAAGACTGGATTTCAACAGATGGGTGGGCTAGCAAAGAGGCTCGGTATCTCTGTCCAAGGTACATGGATTAATATACCCGCTCACGCCATGTATATGTTGATCGACGCACCTAACGCACACGCCGTTTGTCAATTGTGTAGAGATATCCACCTAATGGATTGGAATACAGTGGCTGTGAATCCTGTGATCTCGTTACAAGAATCGATAGATTTGTTTCAATAGGAAGCGGAAAGTTTACATCTATAGTATCAAATAACTAAGCGCATCACTGGACAATGATCCCGATGATTATTCAATGGTAATATCTTCAAGTTTTACTTTCTAGTAAAGTGTAAAACGAGAGTGGAAATTCCCTTGCATTGTGAGACGTTACGTTTTTGGGATATCTTTCCGTCTTAATGCTCTCTTCAGAGACGGCTGCATCTTCATCTTACGGAATTCCTTGATAGCGAAGTTGAGGTGTTTGATAGCTTCGACTTTTTCATTTGAGTAGTGGTCGAACAGTGAACAACGACGGTATTAACGAGTCGAGTCAAGTTGATATGTTCTATTATTCTAAATGTGGTCGTAGGGTAGTTAAAAAAGAGTATAGCGGTTTCTCAGATTAGTCATCTAGAACAATTGGATCGAAAGTGGCTGAAATATTGTCAAAATACAGACGAGTTATACCTTCAAAACCCGAATCAGCACCAATGATGATCCATATTCGCCCTTCGGAGTCAGTAGTGACTTCTTTCGATAATTCGAAATTTTTATAGCGGAAAGTCTGATCGTCCTGTCCAGGACCTTCCCCTTTGGCAGCATCACCGAGGACTGTTGCGTCAGTACCACCCTGACTTTGGCTTCCCTTGTTTATATTCATTACGTAATTACCAGATTGTTCTATCGATTCTGGTTTCTTATTTATGACTCCTGCTTTTATATAAACGCTTTCTCCTGGTGAACCTCCGATCCCCATCATACCCGGAGGTACCTCTGTAGCCATCTTGAACGAAAGTTTTACGCTATACTGAGTATCGGCTTTCAAATCATCTTCAAAACCGAATCCACGTACAATGTACATGAATAGATCATCGCTATGATTATTCCCAGTTATGAATAAACCATTACTCTCCGCATCGGGTACAGGTATCTCCTCATGACTGAAATTTACATCGTATCCTTGTTGCTCATAATCAACAGGTAGATCTGCGAATCCACCGGACCAGCCTTCTTCGTTCGTATCAAACGTAAATGTAATTTGTACTCTTTTAGCTGATTCTTGACCACACGCTAGGATTGAAACAATCATAGCCACTAGGAAAACGATAATCACTAAAGGTCGTGACAATTTCATTTGTATTCTTTCACTTCCAATTTCATTATACGTATCTCAATAGTTATTTGCGTGTTTAATCTATCGTTAGCTCAGGGAAATGTCAAGATGCATAATTAATCACGAATGTATTTTGGTATCAAAATATGTTGTTTAACGAAGGTAGACGAACATTCTACCTTTAAGTGCGTTTTCACTGTTTTCGGTTAATAATCAAATAACCTCAGTTACAGCATTGATCCATGATTGCATTCCACCATCATCAGGATTAAGATTTTGACGAACCTGTTCTAATGGTAGAGGACCTTCCTCAAGGTGTGGACGCA
>DUFA01000084.1 GCA_011191975.1 Dehalococcoidia bacterium | reverse complement strand
CGCCGAGCAGCCGTCTCAGCCACCGACCCCGAACACGACGGCATCTCCGTTTTGCTTTATCTCCCTCCAGAGATCAGGCTCATCAGTCGCCCATCCCAATTTCTTATCACGTAACACCGTCTTTACGCCGGGTCGGTGTTTAGCGAACCAGTCCTGGAGTTCTTCCATGAATTCATGACCGCCAGCGAACATAGTGTTAACCAGGTAGACTGTTTTGCCTTCGAGTGTGTCGATACGCTCCGCCATTTTCAGTGAACTCAGATTTTCGGAGGTATCTCTCGGCTGATAGGTGGGATCGTGTATGGCGGACCTCGGTGAATCTTCATTAAGTCGTCTGCCGAAAATACCACTCGTCTGACCAATCGGATCCAGTACCTGTATTATGTTGCTCATAATTACTCTCCTGTAACAGCAGTTTTATTAACTAATCCGCTCATCCTGAGCCTGTCGAACGATGAGAAATATCATAAGGCTCAGGATGAGTGGTATCATGCTATCATGACCGCTCATGGTTCGACAAACTCAGTATGAGCGAGTCCGGTAGAAATAGTGACTTATTCGATAAACTTGTGAGACAGGAAACTACTCGTCATACTCTATCATTTCGTCAGGTACGCCGCACGAGCCGTCAGCGCATTCACCAAGACTGTCCAGCGAACGCCACCTGTCTATGGACTGGCTGCCAGAATATCCGAAGTCGGAAGCATACCAGAGAGGACTGGTCTCGCCACCAATGACGACTATGTGTATTTTATCGGGGTCGCAGTAAGGATTGATAAGAGCGTCATCAGGAAGCTTTTTCCAGGAAGCAAAGGGTTCTTTCCCCTCGTTGGCCATCGGGGTTATCATCCAGTCGACGTGATCATATCCCCAGTACTGGCCTGCCGGTATTTTGATATTATCGGAAAGCCATTTGCTGAAGTCCTGCTTGATGGCAAAACCATCGGTCTCTTTTAGTGTTTTCGCTACCAGCGGGTCCATTATCACCGTCCCCTGGGTGTAAGAAGCAGGAATCGCCGCCATCTGGAGGGCTACTTCCTCGCCGATGGGACGATTCGCCGCAGCACCGGCGCTGTTCGATATGATCCATCCTCTGAAAACACTGACGATACTCTCTTCAGCCTTGAAGCCGTGCTGAACATGGAATGGTTCCCAGGCGCTTCTCTCTTCGTTCTCCCCAGCGCACATATTGTTATAGGTAAGGTTACTGCCGAGGGAACTCCAGAGGTTTTTCCTGGGTTTCATGTATCCCCAACAGGTTGACATAAGGGTCCAGGCTCTTCCGATGACAGAGTTAGCCAGGGTCACCGGTGAAAAGGCGCCGATACCGCAGTTAATATCTATCTCATTGCGGACCGGGCCGTTAATAAGCAGCATTGGCGAAAAATTGGTAGTCGAGGGCATTATCGCCTGCTGCCGGGTAGCGGCGACTGCCAGGATAACGGGGAAGTGTTCCGGTCTTGCTCCTGCCATCACGGCGATTATCGCCACATTCCTGACGGTAAATTTTACCATTCCCTTGATATCGAATCGGTAATATTCACCGACCACTTCATCGGGTGACGCACTGGTTCCCGCCAGCATCGCATTTACCCGTTCCTCGGTGGGAATTATGATAGGAAGCCCGTCCGTCCAGCCTCTTTTATAAAAAGTACGCTGGAGATTGTCTTCGGTATCGGCTTCCAGGAAAAGTTCGAGTTCACCCGAACTGGCAGTATCGATAGCGCTGTTCGGTTTATGACCGTTGACCGGCTTGGTAAGCGTTTCGACGATTTCATCGATAACTTTATTACTGGTAGCCGGGTCTTCACCGACCAGGTAGCCGTAAAGGACATCATCGGACATGCTGATTACCGGGTGAGGGGTATAGACGAAAGGCAGGTCACGGGCGCTTTTTTCATCGCTGGCAACCTCAGCAAATTCGTAGGTCGAAAGCGGTACGGTGGGAATGCCGTAGGTCCTTTCGAGAGTGTTGCTGCAGGCGGCGACCGCCGCAATGCAGCCCGGTCAGCCGGCGACTCCGATCAAGGCGGCATTTCCCTTTTCCTTTATCTCGTCCCAGAGATCGGTAGTGTCGTCCATAAAGGCGTTCCCGGTTTTTCTCCGGCGGATGGTGGTGACGGAAGGCATGTTCTCCTTGAACCAGTTCTGCACCTGCTGCATGAATTTATGACCGCCGCCGAAACCGATATCTACCAGGTATATCGTCTTGCCGTCGAGTGAGTCCAGTCGCTTAGCCAGCGGATTCGCAGACTGCCTGGTAGCAAACATACCGGTGACGGTTCCGCCCTGGTATTCCGCTTCAGGATTCATCGCTTCCAGAAATATTTTCATTGTCGTACTCCATTAATTCAGCTCTAATATTATTATAATCTCATGATTACAGAAATGGTCAAATCAATTGTATCTATATAAAGTCTTGTTTGTATCTATCGATATAGATTGCCGGGTTTCCGCCAAAAAAGGATTGACGGCAAAGCTCGCAATAACATTTAATAATAAGGATTTATCCTGCAGAATTTAAAGGGAGGGGTTATTATGTCCCTCCCTTTAACACACTTTAGTATTTCGCATAAACCGGAACAAGGTTCTTGTACTTGTTGACCAGCTTGTTCCAGTCCTTCGGTAGCAGCAGTTTCTTGATAACATAGTCCTGCCACTGTATCCAGGCACCGGAAGCGACATAGATACCACCGGGACCTCCTGCCACGAGGATGGTAATATGTTCCGGGTCGGGAGCAAACGGACCCTGCGGCGCTCCTTTCATGAAATTCTTCATGATATATTCCTTGAGGTTCTTCTTGGTATACCCTCCTTCAGCGAGTATATCAGCCGAACCCGGAGGAAGGACGAAGATATACATACTCGGTCTGTTTACGGCTTTTGCCATTGCATCGGCCATCGGCCTGGCGCCAGGTTGCCAGGGGAACGTCCAGTTGAAGACATTGGGAAACAGGACGGAGATTGTGCTGTCCTCCTTATCGAATCCGTGTTCGACGTGGAACGGTTCCCAAGGACTGGCTTCCTCGTTTTCGGCGATGACCATCGTATATTTACCGGGATTGCCGAAGGAACCAGCGTCTTCAACCCCCTTGCGGACACCGCCGATATTGTTGACGATCAGGCTCATGGCACGACCGATGGCGGCGTTGGCAATAGTGCCTGGACTGAGAGGTCCGATCCCTGAGTTAACATGGATATCCCTGCTAGCTGGTCCACTCAGTATCCAGAAAGGCACCCACGAGCCCTGGCTATCCTGGTAATTATCCCATCGGGTGGCTCTTTCGGAAAGAGCTTCGGTTCCTGCGATAATCGCCGGAAGATGAGTCGGCAAGGCTCCTGCCATCACGGCGTTAACGGCTATCTTCTCGACAGTGGCTTTTCCACGTAACGGTCCAAGCGTCGTGACCAGATGGTCCGGCGCCAGATCCGTGCCGGTCAGCATTTCCTTTACAGATTCTTCCGTAGGGGGAATTATCGGAAGCCCGTCACCCCAGCCGCGCCGGTAGAAGAACTGATTCACTTCCTGCAGCGAACCCCGGAAAAACAACCTCTGCGGTTTTTCAGGTTTTTTAGGTTTCGGCGATTTTTCCTCTTCGGTCAACGGACTGGTCAACTCGTCGATAATATTATCCAGAAGGGGATCGATACCGGCTTCCACCTCTTCGGGGCTGTCCATGTTATCGACAAGTTCCTCGGAATGGAGGGAGTCCCAGACGATCCTGATACCGGGCATTCCCTTGGCTGTTACAGCCGAGTTTTCTTCCACAAGGTACGTCTGGTTGGTAACCGGTACCGCCGGTTTTCCCATTTTTTCAACTTCGATACCATTGTACACAAGGTATTTGGCACAGGTCGATCAGTTACCGACCAGCAGGATAGCAGCATCGATTCCTTCCACCCACTTTATGAACTCATCTTTCAGATCGGTCTCGATTACGTTGACATTCTGGTCGGTGGAATCGAAGAGGACAGTTTTTATACCGGGATATCTCTCGTGTAGCTTTTGATCTATGGTCTTCGTCATCTGTTTCGAAGCCTGCTTGAAATTCTGGAAAAGGCCGATGGTCTTTCCTTCCAGGATATCAAGGCGCGGCGAGATACCTTTCATCGGTACCGAATCCGATTCTGCCCACGGATTAAGGACTTCATATTGATTTGTATCACTCATTTCAGCAACTCCTTGTATAACCGGTTTTTACTTTTTTATAATTTACTTTTCTTCGAAATGGTCCTTCACCCAGGTCAAATCAGATCTTGCCTTACCCCAGCCGACTTCGTTTCGAGGGAACCCGGCGGGTCCGGAAGCGCTCGCCATCGCTTCTCTCCGCTTCCTGGCTTCTTCTTCCACCCTCTGCATACCTTCCTTGGTGACGTATTTCATCAGGATATCGCAGTGTCTCCTCATTTCTCCTTCGGGGTCATCGGTGAAGGGCAGTACGAACAGAACATCATCCTCGATACCTTTCTTGAGTCTCTGTGCCAGTTCCACCGGGTCCATTCCCTGGGCGTGTATCTGGCGGAGATGGTCGATGGTTTTTTCATTGACATGGTATCCGGTGTTTTTCAGGTGTTCGGGCCGGGTATACACGGCTTCTCCGATGTTCGACCTGATATTTGT
>DUFA01000083.1 GCA_011191975.1 Dehalococcoidia bacterium | reverse complement strand
TTGCAGAATTACTCCTCGACCAATATCCTGATGAGAAAGCCGAAGCTATCGACCACCTTGACTTTTCGATCAAAGAGTTCCGCGAGATGAAGATGCAGCCGTCTCTAGAAAGAGCTCTAAGACGTAAGGATATACTAAAGGCATAGCGTCCGCACAGGTAAAATATTTAAGTTTATCTAAGAGCCCTCAGCCGGGGGTCTTTCCTTTTATTTTTCTGCCTTAAGGATTAAGGGTATAACCTTTGTCAAACTCTCTGGTTCTTATTTTACCCTGTGATTGATTGTAGAAAATATTGTGTTAATATATTCTCTCAACAATTATCCTCTCTCTCACATAAAAAACACCCCCACAAACCGGTAAAAACATGCTATAATAATGAGGGCGGTATAGACTCAGAAAATCCCATATAAATATTGACATACTCACAGGCGCTATGATAGACTCTTTATTTAGCGCTTTGTAGCTCAGTATTGTAAGCTGACAGATTGAATATGACCGTCAATTTGTCAATTGGGTGGGCTAATGCTCATCCATTTTAATTGTAGGAGACAATAATATTATGCCAACTATTAACCAGCTTGTACGCAAAGGACGAAAGAAGGCGGGTAAAAAGGTTAAAACCGTCGCCCTCCACTATAATTTCAATTCTTTGAAGAACAGGATGGTTGAAAGCAAAGGATGTCCGCAGAAACGCGGTGTATGCGTCCAGGTTAAGACACAGACTCCCAGGAAGCCTAACTCGGCACTCCGCAAGGTTGCCAGGGTAAGACTGAGTAATACAATGGAAGTAACCGCCTATATACCCGGTGAAGGGCATGAACTCCAGGAACACTCGGTCGTTCTCATCAGGGGCGGACGCGTCAAGGACCTGCCCGGTGTCCGGTACCATATTGTACGAGGAACTATGGATACCACCGGCGTTAACGGCAGGAAACAGGGACGCAGCAAATACGGAACTAAACGCGCTAAGTCAAAAGCCGTGACTGACTAGGAGGAAAAATGTCACGACGGAATCGTGCCGAAACAAGAGAAATATTACCTGATTCAAGATACCATAATCCTATGGTATCCAGGTTGATTAATAAAATAATGCTTGACGGGAAAAAGAGTACAGCCGAGAAAATTGTCTACGGTGCCCTCGACATACTGGAGGAAAGAGAATCTCAGCCGGCGATAACCGTTCTTCAACAGGCGGTAAGGAATGCCACTCCACAGCTCCAGGTAAAGTCGCGTCGTATTGGAGGTGCCACTTATCAGGTGCCGGTCGATGTAAGCCCTGAGCGGAGCCTAACTCTGGCTTTACGCTGGCTTGTCACCTCAGCCCGAGCAAGACAGGGAAAATCAATGATCGAAAAACTGGCGGCAGAACTTGGTGACGCCGCGAAAGGGCAGGGGGCGACCGTCAAGAAACGCGATGATACCCACCGGATGGCTGAAGCGAACCGGGCTTTCGCTCATTACAGATGGTAGGGCATCCCTCAAGAACAATGCTATGGTAAAAACAGCTACTAACAAATTAGAAACAAGGGGTAAATCTGTGTCCAGGAGTTTCCCGTTAGAGGATATCCGGAATATGGCTTTCATAGCCCATATCGATGCCGGTAAGACTACCGTCACCGAAAGGATCCTCTATTATACCGGCCGGACCTATAAGGTTGGCGAGGTGCACGAAGGAACGGCAGTGATGGACTGGATGGACCAGGAAAAGGAACGCGGTATTACAATTACTGCGGCAGCCACTACTGCATCATGGAAAGGTCACCGTATCAATATTATTGATACACCTGGACACGTTGATTTCACCGCCGAAGTTGAACGAAGCCTTAGAGTTCTGGACGGCGGTGTTGTTGTGTTCGACGCTGTTGCCGGCGTAGAAGCACAGTCGGAAACAGTCTGGCGGCAGGCGAACAGGTATCGCGTGCCGCGTATCTGCTTTATAAATAAAATGGACAGGATAGGGGCGAACTTCGAACGTACTATCTCTATGATAGAAGAACGACTTAAAGCCAAACCACTCCCTATCCAGATACCTTTCGGCAGTGAAGAATCGTTCCGTGGCGTTATTGACCTTATTGAAGAACGTGCCTGGAGTTATGATGGGAAGCTTGAATCTCTCCCCAGAGAAGAGAGTATTCCCGAAGCGGTAAAAGTAAAAGTTGATGAGCGGCGGCATGCCCTGATCGAAAAACTCGCCGAATTCGATGACGAAATACTTGAAGCTTATCTTGAAGGACGGAATTTCACCGTTGCCGAGCTTAAGGCTGCTGTTAGAAGAGTGACCCTGGCAAATAAGGTTGTACCTATACTATGCGGCAGTGCATTGCGGAATAAAGGAATGCAGCAGCTACTGGATGCGATTGTAAATTACCTCCCATCTCCGCTTGATGTACCTCCGGTAAAAGCTGTGAATATCAGGGGAAATGAAGAAGACATACCTGCCAGTGATAATATTCCGTTTGCGGCACTGGCTTTCAAAGTTGTGTCTGATCCGTTTGTCGGCAGGCTGGTATATTTCAGGGTATATTCCGGTAAAATTGAAGCCGGAGCCCAGGTATATAACTCCACAACACAGAAGAGAGAAAGAATCGGCAGGCTGCTCTTAATGCACGCCAACCGCAGAGAAGAAGTTGAAGAAGCAGACACAGGAGCCATCGTGGCTACTCTGGGTTTGAAGAATACGTTCACCGGTCATACTCTCTGTGATCCGTCTCACCCGATACTCCTTGAATCGATCAAATTCCCCGAACCGGTAATATCGGTATCGATTGAACCCAGGACGACAGTAGACCAGGACAAGATGGGATCTGCTCTCCAGAAACTGACTGAAGAAGATCCTACGTTTAAAGTTGAATACAACAGCGAAACAGGCCAGACGGTCATATCCGGTATGGGAGAACTTCACCTTGAGGTGATCATTAACCGTCTGCTTTCTGAGTTCAGGGTTGGAGCCAAAGTTGGCAAACCCAAGGTAGCGTATAAAGAGACCATTACTGTACCGGCTCAGGCTGAAGGTAAATTTGTCCGTCAGACCGGCGGTCACGGTCAGTATGGTCACGTTTGTATCGAACTCGAACCGGGAGAGAAAGGGAGTGGCCTGAAATTTGTAAATAGTATCAGGGGCAACGCCATCCCGAAACAGTATGTTCCGGCAATTGAGGAAGGAATCAAAGAAGCAATGGCAACCGGCGTGGTTGCTAATTATCCGGTAGTTGATATTAAAGCCACGCTTTACGACGGAAGCTATCACGAAGTGGACTCTTCGGAAATCGCTTTTAAGATGGCAGGCTCTATGGCGCTTAAAAAAGGCGTTGCGAAAGCAAAACCTGTAATTCTTCAGCCTATTATGAAAATCGAAGTGGTTACACCCGAACAGTTCCTTGGGGATATCGTTGCCGACCTTAATGCAAGAAGAGCCCACATTGTATCGATAGAAACATACATAGACACGACTACCGTTCATGCTCATATTCCGCTGGCTGAGTCTTTTGGTTATACTACCAGTCTCAGGTCTCAGACACAGGGAAGGGCAACCCATTCTATGGAATTTCACGAATATCAAGAGCTACCTGCAGATCAGGTAGCTCAACTTACGAATAAAGCAGGATATTGAGGATATGCCTAAACAGAAAATTCGTATCAAGATAAAAGGTTTTGACCACAAACTGGTAGATCAGGCGGCTGAACAGATTGTAGAGACAGTCGAACGAACCGGAGCGGTCGTTTCCGGGCCGGTACCGCTGCCCACACGTATACAGAAATACAGCGTTATCCGCTCACCTTTTATCGATAAAGACTCACAGGAGCAGTTCGAGATCCGGACTCACAAGCGTCTTATCGATATTATCGAGACAACCTCGAAGACGATTGATTCTCTCACCGGACTCAACCTGCCTTCAGGAGTCGAGATAGACATCAAGATTTAAATACCGGGATAGAAGATATGGTAGAAGGAATATTAGGTAAAAAACTGGGTATGACCCAGGTATTCACTGAAGCAGGTAAAGCCGAAGCTGTTACCGCGGTCGAAGCAGGTCCGTGTACAGTGTTGCAGATCAAGACTTCCGAAAAGGAAGGCTACAATGCTGTGCAATACGGTTTCGGTGAAGCAAAAAATATTAATTCTCCCCGAAAGGGGCAGATGAAAGAACTCGGTAACTTCAAATATCTCAGGGAACTGAGAGTGGAGGATACCGCAGATATTAATGTTGGTGACACGGTTGATGTCAGTTTATTCGAGGAAGGCGATCTGGTTGATATTACCGGAATATCGAAGAGCAAAGGATTTGCCGGTGTGGTGAAGAGACATGGTTTCGCCGGCGGACCGAAAACACACGGACAGTCAGACAGGCATCGCGCTCCTGGCTCGATCGGGGCTTCCTCTTCGCCTGGCAGGGTCTGGAAAGGAACAAGAATGGCCGGGCATATGGGCGGAGACAAGGTAACCGTACGAGGTTTGAAAGTAGTGAAAGCTGATCCGGAACGCAACCTATTGCTGGTCAAAGGGGCAATCCCGGGGAACAAGAACGGACTGTTAATGATAAGGAAATCAGTCAAGGGGAAAAAGTAAGTGCAGATACCGGTTTATAATAAAAACGGTGAAGAGACTGGAAATATCGAGGTAAGTGAGTATGTGTTCGGCATACCTTTCAACCAGACAGTCGTACACCAGGCTGTCGTCAGGCAGCAGGCAAATACTCGTCAGGGTACTTCCAGCACCAAGACCCGGAGTGAAGTAGCTGGTTCCACCAGGAAACTATTCCGCCAGAAAGGCACTGGTAATGCCAGAGCAGGCAGTATTAAATCCGGAACGAGACGCGGTGGTGGCGCCATGTTCGGACCTAAACCCCGCGATTACCGGCAGTCCATGCCCAGGAAAATGCGTCAGCTGGCATTACGGTGTGTATTGTCTGCAAAAGCGAATGATAAAGAACTGGTAGTAATAGATGAACTGGCCTTTGAAAAACCTGTGACAAAAGAGATGGTGGGTATTCTTTCGGCATTGGGCGTGGATACTTCCGCTCTGATAGTTACCGCAGGAGCTGACGAGAATGTAGTGAAATCAGCCAGGAATATCGCAGGAATCAACATCACGCCGATTGACCTGATAAATGTGGTCGATATTCTGTCACGAAAGAAACTGCTTATGACCGTGGACGCGGTACGAAAAGCAGAAGAGATATGGGGCGAGAAGCCCTCCGAGGGAGGAACCGATGCACCTGTACGAAGTGTTGCGGCGTCCACTGATAACTGAAAAATCTACCGTCCTCCAGGCAGAAAATAAATATGCTTTTGAAGTGGCGAGAGAAGCTAATAAAGCACTGGTAAAAGAAGCCGTCGAAAAAGCATTTAAAGTGGATGTATTGAAAGTAAATATTATAAATATGAAAGGTAAAAGCCGGAGACTGGGACGACGTGAGTTACCTCCTCATCCTTGGAAGAAGGCTATTGTCACCCTTAAACCGGGCGACTCGATTCAGTTCTTCGAGGGTGCTTAGGGATTTGTTGAAGGATAGTATCAGGAGTTTATATAGAGAATGGCGATAAAGGTATACAGGCCGACCTCCGCGGGAAGACGCGGCATGACCGGGGCGACGTTCGATGAGATAACGAAGACAAAACCGGAAAAGCCGCTTGTCCTGCCGTTAAAGAAACGAGCCGGGCGTAACAGCCAGGGTCGTATTACCGTGCGTCATCGCGGCGGCGGAGCAAAGAGAAGACTCCGGGTAATCGATTTTAAGAGAGATAATATCGGCGTACCAGGTAAAGTGATGGCGATTGAGTATGATCCCAACCGATCGGCACGCATTGCCCTGATCTATTACGTTGACGGTGACAAGAGATACATACTTGCGCCGATAGGACTGAAAGTTGGTGATACCGTTAAAGCCGGTGAAGATGCTGAAATCAGACCGGGTAATGCTTTGCCTATGAGAAGGATTCCTAGCGGAACATTAATACACAACGTGGAAATGCAGCCAGGGAAAGGTGGACAGATGGTGAGAAGCGCCGGCATGTCTGCCCAGATAGTTGCTCTGGAAGGTGATTATGTGTTGTTGCGGCTTCCATCCGGAGAGTCGAGACGGGTACGCAGCAATTGTATGGCAACGATCGGTCAGATAGGAAATGTCGACCATCAGGGAATCAAGCTGGGAAAAGCCGGACGGAAACGCTGGCTGGGTATAAGGCCGACGGTCAGAGGTTCGGCAATGACTCCGCGTGACCATCCCCATGGCGGCGGTGAAGGTAGAAGTCCGGTGGGTATGCCTGGCCCCAAGACTCCCTGGGGTAAACCTGCCCTTGGATATAAAACACGTAAGCCTAAGGCTTCCGATAAACTGATAGTCAAGCGTCGAGGACGCAAGTAGAAAATTAAGGGATAAGCAGATATGTCAAGGTCAACTAAAAAAGGACCGGCAATCGATCCGAAATTAATAAAAAAAGTCGAAGCAATAAACCGCTCCGGTGAAAAGACCGTTCTTAAGACGTGGTCGCGATGGTCGACCATCGTTCCCGAGATGGTCGGACTCACTATCGGAGTCCATGATGGACGACGCCATGTTCCCATTTTCATCACTGAAAACATGGTCGGGCACAAGCTGGGCGAATTTGCCATGACGAGGACCTACAGGGGACATGTCTCGAAATCAGAACGGACTTCTCAGGTCAGAAAGAGATAAGGTCTTAGATAGAAATGGAAGTAAGAGCGATATCAAAAAATACGGGAATTCCACCTCGGAAAGCGCGATTGCTGGTGGATATGGTTCGCGGGAAGCAGGTAGAGCAGGCACTTGATATGCTTAGGTTCGTGCATTCCCCTTCAGCGAAGATAGTATCCAAGGTTATTCAGTCGGCAGCCGCCAATGCCGAGAATGTGTTTCAGATCTCGTCTTCGGACTTGAAAATCGTGAGAATATACGCAGATGAAGCGCCTACTATGAAAAGATATAGGGCTAGGGCGCGGGGAAGGATCAGTCCAATCCTTAAACGCTCCAGCCATATTACGGTAGTCGTCGGAGAACAGGAGAGCTAATGGGGCATAAAGTTCATCCTACCGGTTTTAGAATTGGCGTAATACGTGACTGGCAGGCCAAATGGTATGCCGACAAGCATTACGCAGAATTTTTACAGGAAGATCTGAAACTCCGTGAGGGTATTCAGGAAAGATATGCTGAAGCCGCGGTTTCCCAGGTAGAGATCGAGCGGCAGGCGAACAAAGTTTCGATCACCATTTATACCGCCAGGCCCGGTATCGTTATCGGCAGGGGCGGTCAGAGAGTAGATGAAACAAGAGCCTACCTCGAAGATCTTGTCGGTAAGAAAGTTCAACTGAATATTCAGGAGATTCAACGCCCCGAACTGGATGCTTACCTGGTAGCAAAACAGGTAGCGGAACAGATAGAACGGCGTATTGCTTTCCGAAGAGCGATGAAACAGACCCTACTCCGTACGATGCAGGCTGGCGCGAAAGGTATGAAAGTCAGCTGCGCCGGAAGGCTGGGTGGAGCAGAAATCGCCCGTCGCTTGACCATGCATGAAGGCCAGGTTCCGCTGCATACGCTACGGGCAGATATAGATTACGGATTCGTTGAAGCGAAGACGACGATGGGACGTATCGGTGTAAAAGTATGGATATACAAAGGTGATATCCTGCCTGAGGTTAAGGAAGACGAACTGGAAGAGAGTCTACTGGAGTCAGTTGCAGAGGTAAAGACAGAGGTGGAAGAACCCGTTGTTGAAGCTGAACCGGTAGTCGTTGAAGAAGTTGAGAAACCTGCTCCCGAAGCAGAAGTTGAGGTAGAAGACAAAGTCGAAGAAGAACCGGAAGCCGAA
>DUFA01000082.1 GCA_011191975.1 Dehalococcoidia bacterium | reverse complement strand
TGTGTCCGCATTGAGGACAGGTTATTTCAAGTGTAATCGGTTTTCCGCATTTTCTGCAGAATTCCGAACCTTCGGGATTTTCTGACTGACAATGTACGCATTTCAACTCATTCACACCTCTATGAGATGAGTGTGTATAGTCTATCGTTACCTGGTGCGCATGTCAAGGCGAGACAATCACCATATTGGAAAGTGTGCTAGACCATGGTGTGCATTCTCTTGGAAGATGTCGGCGTTACTTTCAGGTTTTATCAGATTCCTATGTTTCCCTCGGGGTCATCACGATAAACACTATTATACCGAGGCCCAGCACGGCGAACATCCCGTAGGTTAGCAGGCCTTCAATCCAGGCTAAAGAGGACACCTGGTAATTTAACCAGGTGAGGACGACTCCTGCGCAGCCGCCGACGAATAATATTATTCCGACTATCGTACTTATGATTATCACCGCCAACCTCCTGAGAGTTAGTTTCGAGAAGTATTCAAGAGTGTATTCTAGATGACAGACCGTTCTCTTGTCCAGTGGATTGACCATTCTCTACACCGATTTGTTGCCTTTTGAATGACTTTTTTGATCTGATAATGAGTAAAATTTTGACAATATTTACATCCGATGATATTATGTGGATTACTATTAGTACGAACGCACAACTTTATAGGCAGGTGATGGTATTTGTCTAGCACCGAAGCGCTATATGTAGTGCTTCTTATTGCCTGTTTAATTTTTTCCGCTTTCTTTTCCGGCTCGGAGACAGCGTTTATCTCTCTGCAGAAAATCAGACTCGAGTATCTTGTAAGTACGAAAGTAAGAAGAGCAGATCGCGTTGCCCGGATGATAGAGAGACCGGACAAGTTCCTTTCAACTGTGTTACTTGGCAATACGTTCGTCAATACTGCGGCGGCGGCGCTGGCTACCGCGCTGGCAATCGTACGATGGCCTGATTATGGAATATTGATCTCAACAGCCGCAATAACAGTAATACTGCTGATATTTGCGGAGACCACTCCGAAAACGGTTGCTGCCCATCACAACGAAAGGTTTGCACTTTTAGCAGTACGTCCCCTTGAATTAATTTCGTGGTTTCTTTCCCCATTTGTGTTTGTATTGAGCTGGATAGCTTCCGGTTTAACCAGGATATCCGGCGGTGAAGCAGTACCGAGGTCACTTGCGACTGCCGATGAGATCAGAAATATGATCACTGTCGGACACAAAGAAGGGACAGTCGATGAAAATGAAGCCAGAATGCTGGCAAAGGTGTTTGACTTCGGTGACAGGCCGGTACGCGAGGTTACCATTCCCCGTCCCGAGGTGATCGCCATAGAGTATAATTCGCCGATATCAGAATTCCTTGCTTTGTACGCCGAATCACCGATATCCCGATATCCCGTATTTCAGGATAATATGGATAACGTGGTGGGTATATTATCTATCAAAGATGTCCTCATGGGCCTGGCTAAAGGCGAAATAACCAGAGAATCGCCTGTCAATGATCTGGTACGCCCTGCTTATTTTACTCCCGAAACGAAATTGATAAACGAGCTTTTTGCCGAGATGAGAGACAATAATTACCGGGTTGCGGTGGTGATAGATGAATTCGGCGGGACTGAAGGCATAGTGAGTCTCAGTCGCCTGGTTGAGGAGATAGTCGGTCCTGTCGGTGATGAACTTGCGGCTGCTGAGAAGGATTATGAGAGAATCAATTCATACACTTTCCAGGTAGATGGAGGTATGCGCATTGAAGAGATCAATTCTGAGATGGGGCTGGATCTGCTGGAGAGTGACGAGTACGAGACTGTAGCAGGTTTTATACTAAGTATCCTCGGTCATATACCAAGGCAGGGTGAACAGATCAGATTTAAAAACGTAAAGATGGTTATCACCAAGATGAAAAGCAGGAAGATAGAAGAAATCTTGCTGACAAAGGAATAATCAGGAATGAGAAAAAATGGGCCAGGTTAACGAGCCACTATACATAATCTTATTGATAGGCTGTGTAGTTCTGACGGCTTTTTTCACCAGTTCTGAGACAGCTTTTTTCTCCCTGCAGCGTGTCAGGATAGAGCAACTTGTCAACACCAATGCAAGAGGTGCATGGAGAGTTGCCAGGCTGATACAAAGGCCTGACAGGCTTCTCTCTGTTATATTACTTGGTACGAATCTCGCAATGACGGCAGCTTCCGCACTGGCTACGGCGCTGGCGGTCGCAGTCTGGGGTGAACAAGGTATTCTTTTTGCGACGATAGCTTTAACCATAATAATCCTGGTTCTGGCTGAAACTACTCCGAAGACCCTGGCGAATATTCACTCGGAACGTATTTCTTTCCTGTTTGCCCGACCGATCGAAATCCTGTCCTGGGTATTTTCACCGGTTGTGTTCGTGCTGAGCTGGATTGCCACGGCTGTTACCAGGATAGTGGGAGGAACGCCTTTGCCAAGGTCGCTGGTAAGTCAGGAAGAAATCCGCACGATGATCTCGGTAGGACATAAAGACGGGACGATGGAAGAGACCGAAGCGAAAATGCTCCACAAGGTTTTCGAGTTTGGTGCCAGACCAGCTAGAGAAGTTATGGTTCCCAGGACGGAGGTTTTCTGGGTTGAAAAGGGAATATCATTGAGTAAGTTCCTGGAGATTTTTGCTGAATCACCCATATCACGTTTTCCAGTGTACGAAGAAAACACCGATAATGTGGTTGGCGTGCTGGCAGTAAAGGACGTATTAATGGCTCAGGCAAAGGAAACGATGGGACTTGATGATTCGATCAATGATCTCATCCGGCCTATATATTTCACCCCGGAATCCAAGTTAATTGACGAATTATTCAATGAAATGAGGGACAGGAATTACCGGATGGCTGCGGTGGTGGATGAATACGGCGGTATTGCTGGTATCGTAAGTTTAAGCCTACTAGTTGAGGAAATAGTCGGTGCGGTAGGTGACGAATTTGCCGAAGCTGAAAAGGAATACGAAGCGATTGACGAAAATACCTTCCAGATCGATGGCGGGATGAATATTGAGGAAGCAAATGCTGAAATGGAACTTGGCTTGCCGGAGAGTGAAAATTATGAAACCGTTGCAGGTTTTATACTGAGTCATCTGGGACGTATCCCGAGAACCGGGGAAAGACTGCGATACCGGGGAATGAACCTGACAATCACCGAGATGCGTGGAATGAAAATAGAGAAAGTCCTCCTTTCCAGACCCAAAATACTGGATGAACATGCAGCGTCTCAGAGTTAGGTTTACCAGGGGAAACGCTCTTAAGTTTATCTCTCACCTTGATATTATCCGATTATGGGAGAGAGTGTTGACGCGGGCCGGGATCCGAGTAGCATATTCTGAAGGTTTCAGCCCTCATCCGAGATTATCGTTAGCTGCCCCTCTGGCTGTCGGTGTTACCGGTGAATCCGAATTGCTTGATGTCTATACATCGGATTTCGTATCACCGCACTGGTTTGCCGATGCTGTGAACAAGCAGCTTCCAGCGGGGATTTCAATACTGGGAGTACAGCAGATAGGTGTAACGATTCCTTCATTGCAATCACAGGTACGCCAGGCTGAATATAGAGTTGAAGTGGAAAGAGCGGATGGTCCAGCAGATATTGAGTCTGCTATTGTATCGCTGCTATCATTGGGAAAGCTGCCCTGGTATCACGAAAGAGATACCGGAAAACGCGAGTACGACCTAAGGGAGTTAATCGATGATATAAAGCCGGAGTCATCGGACGACGAACGATGCACGATAACTATGGTATTACGCTGTGGCAGCAACGGCTCGGGACGACCAGAACAGGTTTCGCTTGCTCTTGGTTTCAAACGATATCCGCTTTCAATATCTCGGACAAGGCTAATACTCGGTAATTGATCCGGGAATTACCTGCATACGCCAGCTTCTGTAATAAAAAGAATGTACTTCCAGATATTAATCTCAAGTAATGAATACCGGTTAATAGCGTTTTATATTGCTGTTGAAGAAATCAATATATTCTGGTAACAATAGGGAATAATCATATCGGATAAATTATGAATATCAAGATGGAGAAACCTCTGGAATCACTGGAGTTGCGAGTATTCCAATTCATCCGGGATAACAATCTACTTACCGATATAAATAAATTGTTGGTTGCTGTATCCGGAGGTCCCGATTCCGTATGCCTTATTCTTGTACTGATGAGATTACGTGATGGGTTGGGTATCGACCTCCATATCGCTCATCTCAACCATAAACTCCGGGGTGTGGAAGCGGATAACGATGCCGAATACGTATCACAGCTTTCACAGAAACTGGACGTGCCTGTCACCATGGACGAACGTGATGTAGAAGAATACAGAACGAAACACGGTGGTACGGTGGAGGAAGTAGCTCGTGAAGTGCGATATGATTTCCTGGCTGAAACGGCGAAGGCTGTAGGAGCCGATGCCGTGGCGGTAGGGCATACCCG
>DUFA01000081.1 GCA_011191975.1 Dehalococcoidia bacterium | reverse complement strand
GAGTGCTTCTCCCAGGTCTCGGCAGCCGCAGACAAAAGGTGTTTTGAAGTCGTGCTTCCAGACATGATAGTTTTCATCGGCTGGAGTTAGTACCTCGGATTCGTCGATATAATCTACTCCCAGTGCCTGTAATGCCTGGGCTTCGACGAAATGACCGATACGGCATTTTGCCATAACCGGTATGGTGACCGACTTCATGATATTCTCGATTATGGTCGGGTCTGCCATACGGGCAACCCCGCCGGCAGCCCTGATATCAGCAGGAACTCTTTCCAGTGCCATTACGGCGCACGCTCCGGCGTCTTCGGCTATCTTCGCGTGTTCTGGAGTAACTACGTCCATTATCACACCGCCCTTCAGCATCTGGGCGAGTCCGGTCTTTACTTTCCACGTTCCGGTTTCCATTTTATCCTCTTTTTACTGGTGAATTTAGTTATGTTTCCTAGTAAATTCTACTACCAATGATGTAGTTTCGCAAGATTTGGCCGTGTTCGATGGAATTTTCAGTGTGTTCCGAGAGGAGTACATACTCGCTTGTGCTGTAACGACATACAGTGATGAATAGATTTCGTAAGACTTGGCGGTGTTTATAAGACTACATGGTAGAGAGGTTTCCTAGACAAAAACATTGAATCGTTATTAATTTGATTGTTTATTTTATTGGGCTCTTCTCAGGAATACCTGGACGACGGGGGTACTTGTCCGGTGTCGGGGAAACCTTATCGATTATTATGAGGTATCTGTCATCGATTAGTTCGTCGAGTTCAACCAGTCTTACTTCGCGAAGACTCCCACCGAGTATATCTATCGCCTTTAACGCTTCCTCAATCTCCTTGCGGACATCACCTTTTTTAGGCGCAATCACCGTACCGCCGGTCGGGCAGAAGGGGAGGGTTAATTCGGCCAGTACAGTCAGCGAAGCGACTGCTCTCGATATCACGATATCGAAACTCGCCCGATAATCAGGATTGTGCGCGAGTTCTTCGGCACGGCCTGTTATGACTTTCACGTCTTTGAGACCAAGCTCACTGACTACATAGTTCAGGAATTCGGTTTTCTTCCCAGTGGATTCAATCAATGTCAACTTGATCTCGGGAAGAGCGATTTTCAGTGGAATTCCCGGCAGTCCCGCGCCGGCACCAACATCGAGTAATTTCAGGTTTTCGTAAGGTCGAGAAGTATCAAATACGGAAAAGATGGTGAGTGAATCCAGGAAATGCCTTATTTGTATTTCTTCATAACCAGTGATTGCTGTAAGGTTAACACGCTGGTTCCATTCCAGCATTTCGCGGCAGTATTCTTCAAACTGCCGGACCTGTTCCCAGCTCAAAGATAATCCTAGTTTTTCAGCTCCTGCGACCAATCTTTCCATTTTATGTTCCTATATAAAACATTTCTATTTAATAACCGAACATTATGTAATTACGACCTTTGAGCTAATGCATGTTTTCTTGATATTTCATTAATTTCCGATAATTATTAGGAATTCTTGTTTATTGTATACATAAGTCCGGTATTAATTAACCTTTTGGTTAGCCCTCTATCAATATCACTGTATGGTAAAATTACTTTTTGTCAGGGTTGTATTTATTATGTGTACAGGTATATTAATTATATCATTCATGTTGAAAAATCATACCATCGAAATCGGACTTTAATGACCTGGAAATGGAACTCAAAGGTCTGTTTATTGATTAACTGGTTTTATATATTAATAGCTGAGAAAATTTGAAGTAGTGTCACTAACAATTACTAAATGGGATACTTATAAACAGTGAAATAGGAGGGTAAGGAAAAACATTCAATAAAGCTGCAGTCTGAAGGTGGTTGGTTAAGTACAAATAAGCTGACGTTAACAAAATAGGCTGGAGGTATTTATTAGGTATGGCTGATACCGCTCTCAATGTGGAGAAAATAGCACTCAAACGAGATGCGATCTCACGTGAAGTGCTGAATTTAGTACCGGAGACTATCGCGAGGACGTATAATGTTATCCCTCTAGAGGTAAAAGGGAACGCTCTGAAGATAGCTATGGCGAATATTACCGATATCCGTGCCTTAGAGGCAGTGGAGAGTCGGACAAAAATGCGTGTTGAGACGGTTGCAGCTACCCCGGATGACGTGCTGGCAGCTATAGATTTTCATTATCAAACTTCGTACGGAGAACTTGAAAAACACCTTTCTCTCCTTACTTCATCTAACGGCGAAACTACTATTGAAGAACTTATGCCGGATACAACCGTTGATGCTCCGATAGCCAAGGCACTGACCCTGATCATCGACGAAGCTATCAAAGCGCGTGCATCCGATATTCATATTCAGCCTGAAGAAGATTGTTTGAGGATACGATATCGCATTGACGGAACACTTCATGAAAGGCACATCCTGCCTTTACAGATCGCAGTTCCCTTAATTTCGCGTATTAAAATACTAGCAAAAATGAATATTGCTGATCATCACCGTCCGCAGGACGGACAGCTCTCAGTTAAACCGAAGGACCGTCCGGCAATAGATATACGCGTCGGCACTGTTCCAAATGTACATGGCGAAATGGCGGCTCTCCGTCTTCTCGATAAATCTAAAGCAATAATGAAGCTTCCTCAATTGGGATTCCTTAGACAGAGTTACGAAAGGTTCGAGGAAATGCTTAAGGTCCCTTATGGGATGATACTTGTCACCGGACCCACAGGAGCAGGGAAAACAACCACACTTTATGCATCTCTAAACAATCTTGACCGTACAGGAAGGAATATATTGACTATTGAAGATCCTGTTGAGTACAGGTTTAAAACCATCAATCAGATCCAGGTAAACCCACGGGCAGGGCTTACATTCGCTTCGGGGCTGAGATCCATACTCCGTCTAGACCCAGATGTTATCCTGGTAGGAGAGATACGTGATGCAGAAACTGCAAATATCGCTATACAATCAGCCCTCACCGGGCACCTGGTTCTGTCATCTATTCATGCCAATGATGCGGTTGGTGTAGTCTCACGTCTTCTCGATCTGGATATCGAACCGTTCCTTATTGCATCCGCACTTATCGGTGTTGTAGCTCAGAGGATGGGGAGACGTGTATGCCCAGGTTGCTCTGAGATGATTGAAGTCCCGGTAATCGAACAACATGCCTATACAAAGGAAACTGGAGAACAAAAAACACACTTTCTAACCGGGAAGGGATGTAAATCCTGTACCAATACAGGATTCCAGGGTAGAATTGGATTTTTTGAAATTATGGCAATAAGTGATCGTATCAGGTCAATGATACTCGAGGGAGTTAATGCCGATCAAATACGACGTATCGCAATACAGGAAGGTATGGTTCCGCTGATAAGAGATGGAATGATGAAGGTGAAGCATAATATCACCACTCCAGCCGAAGTGCTTCGTAACGCGTATGTCAACGATTAGTAATTTATTCGGAGTTTATATGTGCAATAAGTCAGAGGAAGTATAATAATGATTTATCAATATGTAGCTTATAATACAAAAGGTGAAGTAGTCAAAGGTAAACTAACGGCTGATGGAGATCAGGCTGCCAATGATCTTCTTGACTATGCCGGATATAATGCGATTACTCTCAAGCCTTATTCTCCGTTTTTCACTACTGATTTTCTAAAAGACCAGTTATCTCAGGTTAAACCGAACGATGTCATATTGTTATTCAGGCAACTTGCTATGCTTCTCGAGTCTGGTACCGATATTGCGGCTTCTCTGGATTTGCTGCAGCAACAGGTGTCCAGTGCCAGGTTAAGGAGAGTTCTGGCTGAAATAGTGAGCGATGTTCGTGATGGTAGTCAACTCTCGGAAGGTTTGGAGAAACACCCGAAAATATTCCCGGACGTTTACTGTAAAATGATTAGCGTCGGTGAACAGAGTGGCGATCTTGAGACAGTGTTAAGGCAAGTAGCCGATTATATGGAAAAATCGATAGTTACTGCCAAACAGACAAAAGGAGCTCTGATGATGCCGGCTATTACCGGTACAATAGCGGTCCTTGTTATACTCCTTATGATTATGTTCATTTTACCCACTTTTAGCAAGATGTTTGACTCTATGGGTGTAGAGCTTCCCGGTGGGGTGAAATTCCTAATCGATCTTGGTGTAGTATTAAAGGAGAACGTATTGATAATAATTGTCGGCTTATTGGTTGCCGGAGTTGCTGCCTGGGCGTACGTTAGAACTCCACGCGGCAGGTATAATCTCGATAAACTTATACTTAAGATTCCCCTGGTAGGACGTATCCGTCATTTGAGTGAACTTGCACGGTTTTGCAGGAGCATGGCTTTACTATTTAACTCTGGACTACCGCTTCCCGAGATTATGTTGCTGGCTTCCAGGAGTAGTGGAAACAAAGTGATATCTGAGGCTCTGATGGGAGTACATGACGATATGGTAAAGGGAGAAGGAGTTTCAGGTCCGATGGCGAAAAATAAGCTGTTTTTACCGATGCTGGTACAGATGACCAAGGTTGGAGAAGAATCCGGCAGTCTTGATAAAACTCTTATAGCCGTGGCTAACAGTTTTGAAACCGAAGCAGAAGATAAAATAAAATCCGTAATCAGCCTCATTCAGCCGGCAATGACGGCGGTCATCGGTGGTGTTGTGGGTTTGATAGCCGTAACACTGATGTCAGCGATGACCAAGATGTATGAGGGATTTGGATAAGTTGCGGTCGAGAGATAACAGATATGGTACACAGGAATATATCTAAAAAAAAGAATCAAACGGGAATGACACTTATCGAAACAGTTGTAGCAATTGCTATAATTGCGGCAATTAGTGTGGTGTTTCTTGGAGGTCTAGTTGTCGGTTCAAAAGGAACTCTCACGGCTGATGAACATGCAACGGCTGAAAGTGTTGCCCGGTGCCAGATGGAATGGGTACAGAACATGACATATGTCGACAATGCAACTCAGTATTCGCCCATAGATTTAGATAGTTTTAATGATTACGATGGATACTCAGCAAATATTACTGCCGAACCCCTTCATTCACCTGATGACGGTATACAAAAGATTATAATTACTGTTCTACATAATGGAACGTGGGTAATGTCAATTGAGGGATATAAGCGTAGATAAATGAGAAGGAAAGAGGTTGGGTATACCATCATTGAGTTGTTGGTAGCTGTGTCAATCATGGCTCTGGCAAGTGTAGCCGCAGGTATGGCGATGTATCAGGTCTTTGGCGGTACCGAAGATAATAACAACTGTATGACTGCGTTACATCAGGTACAGAATGCCGGATACTGGATAAGTCGGGATGCCCAGATGGCAATGAGTGTAAATACCACCAATAATCTGGTTTTCCCTGGATTCCTGCATATGGGATGGACAGAATGGGACGACGCGGGAACTCCAACATATCATTTGATACATTATTCTCTGGAGAATGGATCCAATAACCTCTATTCTCTGAAACGAACACATACGATTTCAGGTGGTTCTACCGAAGAAGCGATGGTTGCCGATTACATCTTCTATCAGCCTGACACGGAGTATAGCAGTAATTCTTCGTATAATAACCCGATTATAATGGTTAATATCACTTCTATATTCGATGACACGAGAGAATCCAGAGAATACCGGATAAAGCGTCGATCTGGCCTGTAAGCGGAGCAGTGGCAGGATGATAACGCGATTGAAAATGAATACCGGCAAGGAGAGTGGGCAGGTTTTAATAATGGTACTTGCTCTCCTTGCGCTGGGAGGATTAACAATAGCAGGCAGTTTGAATTATTCAAGCACAATAATATACGATACCAGGATTTCAGGCTATGCAATGGATTGTATGTACTCGGCGGGGGCTGGAGTAGAGTATGTGATCTGGGCAATGGAGAATGACGAGGTTATCCCGGCGCAGTTATCCGATAATGTAAACGGGAAGATGATTACACTTGACATTCAGGACAAAGGTATATTCAAATTATATTGCGGTGATTTGATCTATGTAGATGATCTCCCACCACATTATGACTGGTTAACAGCCAGCGGATCAGCGGTATGCGAAGATGGTACCTGTAACTACACCATATCGATCAATTACAATGGTGATGCCCAACAGAGAAAAATAACCGAGGTGGGAATGAAACTGCCTGATGATTATGATTACGTTGATAGTTCATCGTCTCTTTTTCCTGATAATATTACTTTCGACGACCCGGACGAGGAGGGTGAAGGTTCGGCAGGCAGGTGGATAAGATGGCTCTGGAACCCGGGATCGGGCCCTGTGATATCAGATGTTATCCCATCGGTGAACCAAACATTTATGATTGAAGATCCAGGAGCAGGCGCATTTGGAGATGATGACCATTACACATGGGTGCAGATACAAAGTGTTGATATCGGAATAGTTGGAGAAATTACCGGGGAAAGGCACACTATTACAAGCACTGCTATCGGACCTGCGACAGTGGATAGCGTCGTTGAAGCCGATGTCATTATTGTCGGTGGAACAGTATATATAATGTCTTGGCAGATATTAGATTAAAAGACATAGCTTGAGGGAATAATTGAAAATTAGTAAAAAGACACTCAAATTAATAGGCATAGGCGTATATATAATCGTAGCAGTGGCTTCCGGCTATATACTGTTCGGAAAACTTGACGAACAAAGTAAGGTTAATGATGAACTGACATCAGCCAAGACTGATCTCGAGAGGACAGACGCAGACAGGTTATCCGCTCAAATAAGTGACCTTGAAGATCAACTTACTCAAATCACCACACAGACGAATACTATGAAAAATATGATGTCTCTAGAGATCGCTAATGTTGCCGCCAGCACCATAGTGTTCGACGTTGCAGGAAAGAATTATGTTGAAGTAATAGATCTCAACTCACTGAGTGCATTTTCAGATGTGCTGGAAAACATACCATGTACCGTTGTACCACTGGAAGCAATTATACAAGGTAATGTCGAGGATCTTGTCAGTTTCGTAACACAGTTGAATACCACTTTGACTACGGGAGTGATAAAGTCTGTGAATCTTAATATCCCGGAAGCCAGTACTGGAGTCAAACCGACAGCAACCATTTCGTTGTTGATTTACAATTATCAGGATAAATAATTATGGCAAACCAAATTGTTACAATATACGTGTCTGATACCATTCTGCGAACGATGGTAAGTGACGGCAAACAGATCCTGGAATGGGCTGAAATGCAGCTCGAGCCGGGACTGATCGATAACAATTCCATCGTTGAGGAAGAAACCGTATCTGAAAAATTAAAACAATTGCTTGGTATACAGTCGGTCAAGGCAAGTAAAGTATATCTTGCTATCAACGGTGTAAGATGTCTCACACGGCCAGTGCTTCTTCCGAAACTCCCGCAGGAAATACTGGATGAAGCCGTCAGGCGTGAGGCGGCAAGATTGCTTCCGATCCCTCTTGAAGAACTTTACCTGACCTGGCAGACGATACCAGGCCCAGAAGATAAAACGAACGTGTTTCTTACGGCAATCCCAAGAGGTATCGTGGATCCACTGATGAAAGTGATGGATCGAGCAGGTTTGAATCCAGTATTTATGGATATGAAACCTCTTCTTCTGGCGAGGATGACTGAAGAAGAAACTGCTATTTTAGTCGATGTTCAAGGAACGGATTTCGATATTGTCGTTATGATGTTCGGAATCCCCCAGCCTATACGATCGATTCCTTTTCCTGGTGACAGCATGTCATGGCAGGAAAAACTTCCTATCATCAAAGATGAACTGGATAGAACGATAACATTCTATAATACGAATAATCCTGAAACCCCGATTGAAAACGATGTTCCGGTATACCTGTCGGGACAACTCGGTGATGAATCTGAATTTAGTCGCATGCTGTCAGAAGAAACCCAGCGTAAAGTGATACTGATTGCCTCACCGATTGAGACTCCCGAAGGTTTCGACTCATCCGTATATATGGCTAACATCAGCCTGCTACAACAGACAATTTCTACGGGTAAAAATGCCGGTACTTCCCTGGTGAATCTGAATAACCTCCCCGCGATATACAGACCACAACACATTTCGACTTCTAATATTTTAAAAACACTGGGTGTTGTTTTTGCCTTCGCTGTCCTTGCGGCACTGATAATACTGATTCAGAGTACATCTGCCGGCATAAAAGCCAAACAGGAAAGTTTGGCATCCACTAATGTGCTTCTTCAAACGAATCAATTAGAAGCCTCAAGGTTAAATACTAGAATTAGTGAGCTTAGTGAAGAGATTGAAAGTCTTCAAGCAATACAGCAGAATTTTACAACGGTGATTGGCGGGATAGAACTGCAGAGTATTGGGCTAAACCGCGATATTGAAGTAACAATGGATAATACACCAAGCAGCGTAAGATTGACAGGAGTAAAACATGAAGACAAAGAACTAACTATATCCGGTATCGCGCCCGGAGAAAAAACAGTATTATCATATATTCTGGCTCTCGAGAGTACAGGAAGATTTGCGGGTAAAATAAAAGCTGACACGGAAATTCTGGATGATGGATCAACGTCTTTCACTCTGGTTGCCAGCGTTATGATTGAGAGCATGGTAGATTATATAGAAGTAATACTCGGTAATCTTCCAAGTGAAATACAACTTTCCTCTGTTGCTAGTACTGGGACTGGTACTATTACTCTGGACGGAATAGCACCTGATGAAGAAATACTTCTGGTATATCTAAACAAACTTGATAGTAGCGGAAAATTCGGCGAGATAACGATATCGAATATCACCAAACTAGAGACTGGTGAACGAGATTTCTCAATCGTGATTAAGATTGGTGAAACAGTAAGTACGGGAGAATAATTCGATGGATATTCTTGACATGGTCCGCCTGGCATCGGAAAAAGGTGCCTCTGATTTGCACTTAGTTGCCGACGAACCTTTGTTGCTGAGGATTAATGGGTTCATGGAGGTGGTGGAATCAGTACCGCCTCTCACAGCCACCGATATAGACACTTGTTTAAATCGGGTCGCGACCGCTGAACAAAGAGCTGCTTTCGACCGAAACTATGAGCTTGATATTGGTTTCGGAGTACGCGGCGTTGGGAGAATCAGGTGTAATGCATCCAAGCAGCGTGGTTCCACTAGCCTGGTGATGCGATTACTACCGTTTATTATACCTTCCATAGAAGAGTTGGGACTGCCTGAAGTCTGTAAACACCTGGTTACACGACCCCGAGGGATGGTGATTATCAGCGGACCTACCGGCAGTGGAAAGTCAATGACCCTTAGCTCGATGATAAATTATCTCAATAGTAACCATAGCCGTAGAGTAATAACAATCGAAGATCCCATCGAGTTCGTCTACAAAAACGATAAGTGTGTCATTACTCAAAGAGAACTGGGAAGTGATACGAAATCGTTTGCTGAGGCGCTGCGCCATGTGTTAAGGCAGAATCCGGATGTTATCCTTGTTGGTGAAATGAGAGATCAAGATACTGCTTCTGCCGCAATAACCATTGCTGAAACCGGACATTTGATTCTCACCACTGGTCATGCTCCAAGCGCTTCTCAAGCCATAGAGCGTGTTATCGACATGTTTCCTCCTTATGAACGTCCGAACGTTCAATCACGACTGGCATCTCTTCTGAATGGTGTCCTGTGCCAGGCACTTATTCCGACTGCCGATGGCAGTGGCAGGATACCGGCGGTCGAGATAATGCTGGCAAACGCTGCGGTAAGAAGTAATATAAGAGATGGTAAGATATTCCAACTCCCCAACACGATACTCACAAATGCTCGCCAGGGAATGATTCTCTTTGATCATGCCCTGGTACATCTTTATAAAAGTGGTACCATCACGCGTGAATCAGTGCTTGCCTTCTGTAATGACCAGGATGAAATACTAAAGCTTATCGGTACCGGAAGCTTTGTCCATTAATTTTTTCATGAGAGGGTAATCGCACTGCCTTTTTCAGAATTCGTAAAGCAGTCAAGTAAGACTATCAGCTAACATGAATGCCGGGAAAATTTCTGAAATAGCTCTTGAGATCAATAATCTCTTCGGTCTTAACGAACAGGCCAAGGCTTTCGTGTCGCTGGTTACAGATCTCATTGAATGCAAGAATGTGTATTTGTTGATACTCGATAGTACCGGTGAAAATCTTTGTGTTGTCGCATATAAACCAGTGGTGAAAAATAACGGACTGGCCAATTTGAGTGTTTACGCACAGAGTTCCGTGATTGAGCAGATGCTTCAAATAAGAAAAGCCATTACCCGGGATGATCCTGCGGCTGAACCGATTATCAAGGAACTGCTTTCGGAAGTAAACGAAGACATTAATCCTGGAGAAATTGATATCATATTACCGCTAATAAGTAATGGTCGGTTAATAGGGATCCTCATACTTGATGGTGGAGAATCAGCTACCTATACATCTGAAGAAATAAATTTGCTCAATGATATTGCCGTCCGACTCACCCCTGGAATGGAAAAGGAATATCTCCGTGAACAAATCAGCGAGCGTCAAAAAGAATTATCAGTTCTGAACAGATGTGGTTCAATAATATCTTCGAATCTCTATGTAAGTGACGTATACCAGTCCTTTATTATGACTTTAAAAGAAATATTAGAAATAGAATGGGCTTCTTTAACGTTAATTGAAGGACAAAGTCTTAGTATTTTTGCTCTTTACTCAGAGATTGGTTCAAACTGGAAGGTTGGGGATAGAATACCGGTCAAAGGAACAGCAACCGAGTGGGTAACAACATCAAAGCTGCCCGTTGTCGAATCCGACTTAAAAAAAGACAGCCTTTTTGTTAACGATGTTTATCATCGAAAACAGGGGATACGATCAATTGCCTGTGCTCCTTTAATCGTACTTGATGAAACTGCCATCGGTAGTCTTATCGTTGGTGTGAGTAAACCGAATGCGTACAACTCCAGGCAGGTAGAATTTCTCGGAGAACTCGCCGGGCAAATATCCGCACCTATCCAGAACTCTCTGATGTTTGAGAAAGTATTGAAGAAATCTCGGTATGATGAACTGACTGGTCTTTTCAACAGGCGCACAATGGACGAACAGATGGTTACGGAGGTGAGTCGTCACTCGCGATATGGCGGTGTATTTTCTTTAATCTTGATAGATCTTGATTCGATGAAACAGATTAATGATCAATATGGTCATCTCATAGGAGATGGACTCTTATCGAGTACGGGTAAAATTTTGAAAGAATCAATAAGGAATGCAGACCAGGCTTTCAGGTATGGCGGCGACGAGTTTGCTATACTTTTACCCAACACATCGTCCAGCGGTGCTGTTGTTGTAGCCGAACGAATAAGAGAGATACTTGGTACAAAATTGATCATTGGTGATATGAACATTACCGCCAGCGTAGGATTGGCAAGCTGGCCGGCTAATGGTCCTGAAGCCCATGATATCGTGGCTGCTGCTGATGCTGCACTATATAAAGCTAAAAACGAAGGTGGTAACAGGAGTTGCTACGATAAAGTCGTAGCGTAAGTCGAAGTATTTCAATATATCCATAACAGTCATAAAATAAAACCAGTTCATACCGTATTGCGTCAAGTTAAATTGTTACCCAAAACGTATACTTGAAAATCAACTACGGCTTTTGTAAAATAGGCTACGGATGTGTAACGTACAAAATCCGTTTTCAGGAGAAAGTCCGGTTGGTAGGTAAGGTTAGACTTACCACTGTTTTAAAAATACTTATTGTATTCGCTTTACTTTACATATTTTTAATCGGTATAAAATTTACAGGTATTTCATTCAAGCTGTTCGGTAAGGATTTCGCTGAACAGCTTATTAGTTTATATGCCAACCCCTTTGCCGGTTTATTTACCGGAATTCTTGTTACCAGTATTATCCAAAGCTCTTCAACTACTACTTCGTTGATAGTCGGGCTTGCCGGAAGTGGCGTAATATCCGTTGAAGCTGCCATACCCATGGTTATGGGAGCAAATATGGGCACGACGATAACCAATGTCCTCGTTTCTCTCACCTTCATTACAAGAAAAGAGGACTTCCGACGGGCTTTTACCGCCGCTACTATGCATGATTTCTTTAACTTATTTACAATAATTGTATTCCTTCCTCTTGAACTTGCTTTCCACATCATAGAAAAATCTGCTGTGTTTCTTACAGATATTTTTCAGAATGTCGGTGGTGTTACCTTCACCAGTCCGTTGAAACTGATTATCGATCCTGTAACAAAAGGATTTCAACATTTTCTGTCTGATACTCTTGGAATATCCGATATAGTCGTTGGTATTGTCTTGCTGTTAGTTGCAGTGATACTCGTAGTATTTTCTCTGCTATACCTGGTAAAAACAATGCGTTCACTGGTTATAAATACTACTGAACAAGTAATCGACAGGTATATATTCAGGAATACTTTCACCGCTTTTCTCCTTGGAATGCTATTAACCGCTGTGGTACAGAGTAGTTCGGTTACGACGTCAATGATAGTTCCCTTGGTGGCTGCCGGTTTCCTAGGATTGAATCGAGCCTATCCATACACACTCGGAGCCAATATCGGAACAACAATAACAGCCATTCTTGCATCACTGGCTGTAATTAGTTCTGAAGACGGTGGTATGGGAAGTACCATAGGATTGACGGTAGCATTTTGTCACCTAATATTCAATATTTATGGTACAATCATATTTTTACCGTTGCGAAAAATACCTATATACTGCGCGACTAAACTTGGAAATTTAGCCGCTGAATCGAAAAAATGGGCGTTTATATTTATAGTTGGTGTATTCTTTCTTCTGCCGCTACTGATATTATTCATCACTCGATAGGAAGTTCTGAGAAATTACATGAGGTGCTGGATAGATGACAAGTGAAATAGTAAATATGCTGAGAGGTTCAAATCTGGTAAAAAAGGCGATCGACCTTTTTATCAAAATGATAAACGGAGATGAATACCTTTATAATGAAGCCTGGAGAGTAATAACTACTGAGGATACTATTGAGCGTATTCCCCAATCTTTCTATGATAAGGACATCGAGGTTAATAACCTGGAAAAAGAAATTCGTCGACTCCTGTTCGAACACCTTTCCATCCGTCCCGGTCATGACACGTCCGGCTGTCTGGCTCTCATGAGTCTGATTAAAGATGCTGAAAGAATTGGTGATTATTCCAAGAATATATTTGAGGCTGGTATCCTGTATGAAGGAAATATCAGGAACATGAAGTTCTTCGAAAGAATAGTACCAACCCAGAAAAGGATATCAGATAATTTATCGGTGCTGGCGAAGGCGTTTAAAAATTCCGATATCAAACTCGCTGAGGGTATTTTGAGGAACTATAAACCGATCAAGCGTGATTGCGATAAGATTCTTCATGAACTCTTCGAACAGCAAGTATCTCCTAACGAGGCTGTCGTCACAGCAATGCTGTCGCGGTATTTTAAGCGTATTAATTCTCATGTCAGTAACATTGCTTCCGGAATTGTCTATCCCTTAAACGAGATCGATTTCGTCAGGGGAGATATTTTAGAATAAGTTTTTACCGCCTTGGGAAACTGTCGACTAATATTTTGGGATTTTGACTTTTAGGTGTTAAACTATCAATAAAATTAATAATGGATGGTGAACACTTGCAAGCCGAAATCATCTCAATAGGTACTGAGCTCCTTCTTGGTGAGATCACCGATACGAACGCTGCGTATATAGCAGGTCGGTTGCCATTCCTGGGGATAGACCTTTACTGGATATCACAGGTTGGTGATAATAAAGCCCGTATTATTGAAATACTTCAACGTGCCTGGAACCGTTCTGATATTATCTTTATCACCGGCGGACTTGGTCCTACCGCAGATGATGTTACCCGTGAATCCATTGCAGAGATGCTGGGCGAGGAGATGAAAATCGATCCTGACCTGGAAAAGACTCTCCGAGAAAGGTTCGGTCGTTATGGTTTCGATATGCCTCTGAGTAATATGAAACAGGCAACTATAATACCATCTGCTCAGTCGATACCTAATCCTGCTGGCACAGCTCCGGGCTGGTGGGTTGAAAAAGACGGACGGACTCTTATTACTATGCCCGGTCCTCCCAGAGAACTGAATGTCGTGTGGCAGGAAACCGTTCAACCCAGACTGGAGGAAAGAGCTGAGTCAGTCCTTGTTACCAGGACATTCAAGACATTCGGATATTCGGAGGGCGGTGCTGGAGAGATGGTTGCCGATATGCTGGCTGCTTCAAATCCGACGCTTGGTATCTACGCAAAACCCGATGGTATTCATTTGCGGCTGGCGGTCAAAGCTGAATCTGTAGAGGAGGCTGAGGAGATGCTTGCCGAAAGTGATAGACGTATTAGGGAGATAATGGCAGGTCATATCTGGGGAGTGGATGATGATACTCTTGAAGCCATCGTCGGTTCATTATTAATCAAGAAAGGATTGACCCTTGCCGTGATGGAAGATTCACATGGTGGTAATCTCGCACCTGCTTTGAATGATATCCCTGAAAGTAAATTATTTTTAAAAGGAGGGCTTCTTGCTGGAACTGATTTGTCAATGATCGCTTTCGGTGTGAATCCCGATATCATTAACAATGGACCAGGAGATGAACTGGCGTGCGCAATGGCTGAATCAGCCAGAAATCTTTTAGGATCTGATATCGGAATAGGTACTGTGGGAACCGATGAAGTGACTAGAGATAATCCAATGGGCACAACATATATCGGGATCGCTGATGCTTTGGGTAGCAGGGCTGTCAGCAGACCCCGAAGACGACAATATGTTACCGCTACCATTCTTTTCGAATTGCGTGAGTCATTGCTAAATAAATCAGGCTAGATAATCCGTAATGGGTAGGACATTCTATATCGGAAGGCTTTTCAGAATTGAGTTCAGGCTTCACTTTACCTGGTTTATCATTTTTTTCCTGGTAACCTTGTTGCTTGTGGAACCGAACTATGACCGTTTGTTTTACTGGCTACTCGGAATCAGTACCAGCCTGCTATTTTTTACATCGGTACTCGCCCATGAACTTGCTCATAGCCTGGTGGGTAGGGCTAACGGAATTCCGATTTCGAATATCACTCTGTTTATTTTTGGCGGTGTAGCCATGATGAAACATGAAGCCGGGAAACCAGGAGCTGAGTTCAGGATGGCTATCGCAGGACCGCTTTGCAGCCTGGTTATCGGTGGTATATTCGGCTTGCTGCTGCTGATCCCCGCAGTTGACGGTCCGGTAGCGACGATGATCAGATGGCTAGCCATAATGAACGGAGTATTAGGAGTATTTAATCTAATTCCTGGTTTCCCATTGGATGGTGGGCGTGTTTTACGGTCAGTTTTATGGAGGACTACCGGAAGCTATATCATAGCCAGCCGGATTGCCACATGGATAGGACAGGGATTTGGTTACCTGCTAATATTTGCTGGTATTCTGATAATAATAATTCGCCCGTTCGATATGACATGGTTCGACGGACTTTGGATATCCTTTATAGGCTGGTTTCTTTCAATTAGCGCTTCGGCCAGCTATCGTCAGATCATCGGACGGGAAAAGACCAGGACTTCAAACGACATTGAGTTGGATTCTACCGACTATACAGTACTGCCCAGTGAAAGAGAGAAAAAGGACTGATGCTGTTTTTTGGGCATATTGGAATCACGGCAGCAACAGCGAAATTGACCGATATTGTCTTTCCCCTGGATATTATGCATAAGAGTAAATCAGGTTTCAGGTATCGAATAGCGCTGGTATTACGTTATTCCAGAGATACTGCCGGAAACCTGGATTACCGGATGATCATTATCGGTTCAATGCTTCCGGATATCATCGATAAACCGCTTTTCCTTCTTTTCAGTGAAAGTGGATTTTTTACCGGTCGTAGTCATGCCCACACGTTACTCTTCGCTTTATTGTTACTCTCCGGTGGATTGTTCAGTAGGAAGTCGTGGTTACTTGCTCTCGCCCCGGCAAATTTCTTTCATCTCATACTGGACTGTCTATGGGCCGATCCGGAGATATTATTCTGGCCGTTACTGGGAAGATTTGAACCCTATGAAGCCGAAGGATGGTTTTCTAATCTCTGGTATAATCTGACACATTCGCCTGAGATATATATACCGGAAATAATCGGGCTGACAGTTACCGGTTTCCTGGCTTATAAAATATTGAAGGTCTGGGGAATAAACAGGTTTGTCAGGGAGGGTGTCATAGGCTAAAGACACCCTTTCATTGATGATAGGAGATATCTATTGTACGATGTCGCGGTAATAGGTGCCGGTCCGGCAGGGAGCAGGATAGCCAGCAAACTGGCCGAATATGGTTATCATGTGGTTGTTCTTGAAAAGAAAAAGGATCTAAGCGAACCTGTCTGCTGTACGGGAATTGTCAGCAGCGAATGCGTGAGAGACTTTTCTATATCGGAAACAATAATATACAGAGAAGCAAATAGCGCTACTGTGTATTCGCCTTCAGGGAAAACACTGAGAGTTAGAGCGACAGAACCTCAAGCATATATCATCGATCGCGCGGCTTTGAATGTTTTTCTTGCCGAACAGGCGATTGAACGAGGTGCTGAATATCTTTTTGACAGCCGTGTTTCGGGAATAACCAGGAAACCAGACCGTGTAGTAATCGAAGTAAGTAAAGAGAGTTCTGATTATTCCTTTCTGGAATCACGGGTTATCGTTTTAGCAACCGGCTTCGGTTCGGCTCAAACAGTACAGGTAGGTCTGAAAACAGTCGGTGATTATGCTATGGGAGGCCAAGCGGAAGTAGAAACTGACGGAGTTGAAGAAGTTGAAGTTTTTACCGGCAGGAGTGTAGCGCCGGGATTTTTCGCCTGGCTCGTACCTACCGTACCAGGTCGTGGTTTGGTTGGGCTTATATCCCGCCGTAGAACGGGTTATTACATGAAGAAATTTTTAACGTTACTGGCTGAACAGGGAAAAATCCTTCCTGGAAATCACGATTTGTATTTTACGGGGCTTGCCTTGAACATGTTGACTCGAACAAGTTCGGAACGACTACTTGTTGTGGGAAGTGCTGCAGGCCAGGTGAAACCTGCTACGGGCGGAGGTGTATACTACGGCATGATATGTGCTGATATTGCTGCTGAAAATTTGCATCGGGCATTGGAAAGTGATAATCTGACTGCTGAGAGTCTGGTATCGTATGATCGGCAATGGAAGAAGGTTCTGGGACGCGAGATTAGAATAGGCCACTGGGGCCGTAACTTATATGAACACCTAAGTGATAACCGGATTGACAAGATATTTGACATAATAGCATCCAATGGTATTGATAAAACGTTACTCGAAAACAATGATATCAGGTTTGACTCGCACGGTTCGGTTATTCTCAAGCTGGTTAGGCATGAAGCTTTAACGAGATTTTTCAAAGCCGTTACGCTGCCTTTCCTGTCGACAAAGAAATGAACGTTATATCATCCCGGAGGTTTTTAAATGAACGACCGGAATCCAAATCTTGGCGAAGCCGCCAGTATTTATTTAGCTGGTCTTTCCGCCGAGAAACGAACCGCAAGCCAGCAGGAAATATATAAATTTGTACGCTGGTTTGGACGGGAGCGGTTTTTTGACAGTATGAAACCTTCTGAAATAGACAACTATGCCGAACAGGCGTCGCGTACCGATGCTGGGCATGCTGACAAACTGGCACTTGTCAGGGCTTTCCTGAGTTATGCCAGGAAAAAGCGATGGAGTGAGATCAATCTCGGGACTCATCTGAAAGCAAAAAAAGGAAAGACAAGGTCTACTCCAACAGGAAGAAAAGAGGTTGTCGAACCTGTATCCGTAACGAAAGAAGGATATGAAAAGCTTCAGGCAGAACTCTCTTCACTAAAAGACCAGCGTCAGGAAGCTATTGAGGAAATGGCGAAAGCAGCGGCAGACAAGGATTTCAGGGAAAACGCACCTCTCCATGCTGCCAGGGAAAAACGTGGTATGCTCGAAGGGCGAATCATCGAACTGGAAGCGACTCTCAAGGCTGCTGAGATAATAGATGAAGAAAATCAATCTTCAGAGGGAGTGGATATCGGCAAAACCTTCGTCCTTGCTGATCCTGAAAAAAGAATTGAGATGCGTTACACACTCGTCGGTCCCAGGGAAGCGGATCCTGCAAACAGCAGGATATCCAGTGTATCTCCAATAGGGAAAGCCGTCCTGGGCAAGCAGAAAGGTGATATTGTGGAAATAAATGCCCCCAGTGGAAAACTCAAATATCAGCTTAAGGAAATAGAAGGATAATAACCGTTATATACTGATGGGTACAGGTGTTAATGGACTTCAAGCATTCTATCTACCGCGTTTTTAGCCTTTATGCTGATTTCTTCCGGAATTGTTATCCGGTTTTCCATGTTCTCCAGCGACCATAATACGGTCTCGAGAGTAATCAGTTTCATACGCGGACAGATAGCTTGTTCGGTTGCCGATATGAATGTTTTATCCGGATTTTCCTTACGAAGGCGATGCAGTAATCCTATCTCTGTACCGACGATAATCTCTTTTTTATCCGTTTCTTGGGCAAATTGTGCCATCTGGCCAGTACTGAGTCTGGCATCGGCAAGAGCTCGTGTCTCGACCTTGCATTCGGGATGAACGATTACTACCGCGTTCGGGTTTTCCGCTTTTCTTTTTTGTATATCGGACGGCAGTATCCTGGCGTGGGTGGGGCAGTAACCGGGCCAGAGGATCATTTCTTTACCGGTTTGTTCGGCGGCGTAACTTCCAAGGTACTGGTCGGGGACGAAAATAATTTCTTCGGCGTCTTTCAGAGTTTCAACGATCTTGACGGCATTGGCTGATGTGCAGCAGATATCGGATTCAGCTTTAACTTCTGCGGTGGAATTTACATAGCAGACAACCTTTGCCTTTGGATGTTTCTTCTTGAGTTCTCTCAACTGGTCTGCATTTATCATATCGGCCATAGGGCAGCCCGAGTGAAGATCGGGAAGCAAAACCGTCCTTTCAGGATTAAGGATGGCAGCAGTTTCTGCCATAAAATGGACTCCGCAGAACACTATTACATCAGCATCACTGGTGGCTGCTTTCCTGCTTAGTTCGAGTGAATCACCGGCGAAATCAGCTATATCCTGCACCTCTCCGAGCTGGTAATTATGGACCAGGAAAAGGGCATTTTTCGCTTTTTTTAAACTCATTATCTTGTCAATAATCGCTGTATTGCCGGCATCCATCAATCAGTAATCCTCCAGTCGTTTGTGTAAGCGTTTACCCTTTTTCCCCTGGCGAATCCCAGAAGAGTCATCCCCAATTCATTAGCAAGTCTGACCCCAAGGTTGGTTGGAGCAGATTTGGATATAATTATCGGGATATTCCTTCTCGATACTTTAAGAAGTATCTCGGAAGACACTCTGCCGCTGGTGACAACAATACGCCCTTCCGTAGGTATATTCTCCATCATGCATTTGCCGAATATCTTGTCGATAGCATTATGCCTGCCGATGTCCTCCATGAACACGAGAATGTTATTAGTATCGCAGAGAGCACCGCTGTGCACGCCGCCGGTCTCCCTGAAGATTTCCGATTTCTGTTGAAAATCCTTCATCAGGGTCAGCACCTGTCCCGTGGATATCTTCGTATCCGATTCTATCTGCTCGCGGTTTTCAGCATCCGCTGCATGGTAGAATGAAGCCCCTCTCCCGCAGCCGGAGGTTATCATTCGCTTGAACAGGAACTCGTTATAAAAATCCTTATCCTCTTTCGTGTTGACTCTGACGATGCCCCGGTTTTCGTCAACAAGGACGTTCTTAATCTCATCCTTACTTTCGAGTAATCCTTCCGAAAAGAGAAAACCTACGGCTAAGTGATCGAGGTTTTTAGGCGAGCAAAGCATGGTCACTAGCTCTTCGTTGTTCAGGACTATCGTAATAGGAAATTCCCTGACAACGACGTCCTCGATACTTTCTCTGCCCTCTTCCGTGAGTCGCAGGATATTTATTTTCTCGATCTCCGAGTCCATTTACACTACCTTTATCTCATCTCCGGTCTTCACCGTCCCGCCGTGAATGACCCTGGTGAACACGCCTTCTTCAGGCATTATACATTGTCCGACGGCACGATAGATAGCGCACTTCGTGTGGCATTCCTTGCCGATCTGGGTTATCTCAAGTTTAACCTCATCTCCTACCGAAATCTCAGTACCTACAGGGAGTGAAACTAGGTCCATCCCTTCCGTGGTAAGGTTCTCCGCAAAATCACCGGGATCTACGTCCAGTCCAAGTTTCCTCATCTTCTCGATACTCTCGATTGCCATCAGACTTACCTGCCGGTGGCTGTTCGAATCAGCATGAGCGTCATCATCCATACCATAGTCCGCATGGAAGTAACCTTCCATGACATCATCTTTCCTGGTGCCCTTTTTCTTACTCTTACATACTGCAAGTATTTTTGCCATTTATTCGCCGCCACTCCTCTCTATTAATCCTCCCCCCAGGACAATGTCGTCTTTATAGAGTACCACTGCCTGGCTCGGTGTAATTGCCATTTGAGGTTCCTTAAATTTTACTTTTATTCTTTCATCAGCGACGGGTATTACGGTCGCTTTCGCTTCTTCGTGTGTATATCTTATCTTCGCTTTTACTTCCATTTCAGTTTCCGGCTTTTCAATGCCTATCCAGTTCAGGTCAGTTGCGGTCAACTCGTCGCTGTAGATATCTTTTCTGCTGCCTACTGTTACTGTGTTCGTCTTCGGATCGATATCCGTTACGTATAAAGGATTCTTACCGGATATTCCCAGTCCCTTTCGCTGTCCGATCGTGTAATTCGCGATTCCATTGTGTTCACCGAGTATTTCTCCCTGTGTATTCTTTATCAAACCGGTCTGTGCACCACTGATAAGCGACCGGTAGCCGGCAGCGATGAAGTCCTGGCTTTCCGGCTTTTCATCTACACCAAGTCTGAACTTACGGGCAAGATCTCTTACTTCCTGCTTGGTATATTCGCCGACCGGGAAGAGAGTTTGACTGAGCTGGATTTGTGAAAGGAGAGCCAGGAAATATGACTGGTCTTTTACCGTATCCTTACCTTTTTTTAAGAGATAGCAGCCTGACTTTTCATTATATTCGATTCTGCTGTAATGACCGGTGGCAAAGTAATCGAACTCGACACCGGCATTGATAGCCTTATCGATTAATGCCTGGAATTTAATACTCCTGTTACACATCAGGCAGGGATTCGGAGTTCTACCGGCGAGATACTCAGCGGTAAAGTAATTCAGTACCTTTTCTCTGAATTCTTTCGTCACATCGATAACATGAAAAGGGATTCCTAGAGTATCAGCCACTTTGCGGGTGTTTTCGATGTTGGCTGCTTCAAAAGGACTGTAGCAGGAGTTCCGAGTACTTCTTCCCGGTTTATTCGTACCGTCCCATATTTTCATCATTACACCGGTGACCTTGAATCCCCTGTCCTTAAGAAGAGCAGCCGCAACCGAGGAGTCGACACCTCCGCTCATCGCCACTGCTACATGGTTACTATTCATCGTTTCCTGTAACGTTTTCATGGCTAAATATACTACTGTTATCTAATATAAGAATAACACACAGGGTGGTGGATTTCTATAGTTGACAAAAATGGTCAACTATTCTGGTGAAACGTTTAGATTAGGTTTTCCTTATCATCCCATATATGATGGCTATAATTGGTACCATTACGGAAATTCCTGCCGCAGCAAAGAAAGTGGCATTGATCCCGCCGTAGACATAGGCTATCCCTATCACCGGCGGTCCGAGTGTCTGTCCCAGTCTGAGCATCATGTTGTTCAGGGACATGATGGCTCCGCGGTATTCCAGCGGAGCGATTTCGGCGACCGATGTCTGTATGCTGGGCAGGGTAACTCCGTTGGCGATACCGCTGAATATCGTCGGGATCAGCAGAAACCACAGATTGTTTATAAATGGGATGAGCAGCATGGACAGTGCAGTTACAGTAAAAGATATTTTCAGGATGGTTGTCAGGGACAACCACCTGTGAATTCTACCGAGTTGAGATGCCGTAACGGCGTTACTGAGAGAAGCTACCGACATGATGATACCGATGGTAAGTGAAGACGCATTGAATTTTTCTCCCATCAGTATCGTGAAGTAGGTAAGGTATGCCCCGTACATGATGATAAATGAAAGCATGCCGGCTGAAAACAAACCCGCTATTTTCATGTTCCTCAGATGACTCCATGTGCCGCTCAGATATTGCTTTATTGTCTGGGTACTTTTCGGCTCGGGATTTTTCAGCAGTATTAGGGCAAATATTCCTATTGGAAGTGCCAGCGCAGAAAGCAGGAAGGGATAATTCCAGCCAACCAACGCCATTGCTCCACCGATGGAAGGATATGATGCCACTCCAACACTCAGCACGCTGGCATTCAGGCCCATTGCCTGCACTCTCCGTTTATCTTCGTAGAGGTCACCGATAATGGTACTGTTTATCGATCCCAGCGCTGCTGCTCCTATTCCCTGGACTGCTCGCATCCAGAGGAGCAGGTCGAAATCTTTAATGAATGTACAGGCAGTACCGGCAATCGCAAACAGGAAAAGTGATGGCACCAGGATCTTTTTCCGCCCGTACCTGTCAGCCATTACACCTACTACCGGCGTCAGGAGAGCCCCTGGCAGGGTGAAAAACGTGATAAGTAGACCCACCTGGTTGGGAGTGATTCCTAGTTCACGCTGAATCTTCGGGAAGGCAGGAGATATACTGGCAACACCCATCACTGCCACTAGGGTTACCCCGAAGACTATCAGCAGATTTGTATCTTTCCAGAGACTTTTTCCGGCTGTCATAAAAAACCTGTTAATTCTAAAATCAGACGGTCGGCAAGCACCGACCGTACACTGTTTATGCTAGCTGTTACTAATAATCGGACTAGACTACTGTAATTTGACCGTTTGATTCGCCGGTTACTTCTCCGATGAGTGCCGCGTCATTCACTCCGGTCAGTTTCAACTTTTCCATAAGTTCGTCGGCTATTCCGGTTTCTACTATGAGAAGCAGTCCGCCGGAAGTCTGAGGATCGTAGAGTACGTCCTGTACATTGAGGGGTACCGAATCGGATATCTCAACCCATGGTGAGTAAAAATCACGGTTCCTGTGAAGTCCGGCCGGGCACATTCCCTGCGCAGCGAGGTCAGTCGCGTCCGGGAACAGGGGAACCGCCGAAGAATCGATTTCGACGCTTATACCGCTGTTCTTGACAAGCTGGACTGCATGACCGAGGAAACCGAAGCCGGTAATATCGGTGCAGGAATGTAGACCACCTGAATCCTGAGCCAGTTCGGACGCTTTATTATTCAGTGCTGCCATGCTGGCAGTGACTGTCTTTATGGTTTCTTCATCTGCCATTTCGGCTTTGGCGGCCGTGTTAATGATCCCGGTTCCCAGCGGTTTGGTCAGTATTACCTTATCTCCTTTTACCCCGCCGGAATTGGTAATCATTTTATCGGGATGAACGACACCGGTCACCGAAAGGCCGTATTTAAGCTCGCTGTCATTGATGCTGTGTCCGCCGACCAGCGTAACATTCGCCTCTCTCATCTTATCGATACCGCCAAGCAGTATATCCTTGAGGATCGACAGGTCCATGGTGTCTATAGGGAAGCAAACGATATTCATCGCTGTCAGTGGCTTACCTCCCATCGTATAGACGTCACTCAGAGCGTTGGCGACCGCTATCTGGCCGAACATATACGGATCGTCAACTATGGGCGTGAAGAAATCGATGGTCTGGATTATAGCCAGATCATCTGTCAGCTTGTATACGCCTGCGTCGTCAAGCGACTCCATGCCGCGGATGACATTCGGATCGCTCAGCAGCGGCAGGTCGCACAGTACTTTATCCAGGTCTCCCGGACCTATTTTGGAAGCTCAGCCTGCCCCCTTGACACTCTCCGTGAGTCTTGGATTTTTCTTCTCCGCCATCCCATTCCTCCGTTCAGGTTCCTTGAGCGTATTGTATCACCGGGCTAAAATGAAAGCAAAAACAATCGTGTGTTGTATCATAGCTTTACTTGCGCTATAAAGCTAATATGTCATATAACAATATATTCTGTTTGGAAAGGCTGGCAATGCGATGAAAAGTGTGCTGATATATTACACAATGACAGGAAATACCAAAACGATAGCGGAGGCAATTCGCAGAGGTATAATTGAGTCTGGAGAGCAGAGTGATATTATCAGACTCCAGGAAGCATACACGAAAGATCTTGCCGAATATGATTTAATCGGACTCGGCAGTCCCATTATCAATCAGAAAGAACTCCCCAATGTAACGAATTTCATCGAGGGAATGGAAGGTGTGGACGGCAAACACGCGTTCGCCTTTAATACGCACGGTGCTTCTCCATGCCGTTATTTCGCCAGGGTGGTACCGGCGATGGAGCAGCGAGGTCTGATGATAATCGGCTGGAAAGACTGGTTCTGCAGTGCTTATTATCCCGTTATTCCCAAACCTTATATTACCGATAGACATCCTGATGAAACCGACATCAAAGAGGCTGAAAATTTTGGCAAGGAAATGGTAGAACGCAGCCGGCGGATATATGCCGGAGAGACCGGTCTAATCCCCGAATTTCCGAAAGGTAAGGAATACGATGAACGATACAACCCGCCTGAGTTATGGCCAAGACGCCTTCCGGAGATATTCGCCGAATATGGCAAGGTGATGGCTGAAGCCGAATTCATAATCGACAAGGAGAAGTGCAACTACCCGAAGTGCACCCACTGCATGGATAACTGCCCGGTACATAATATCGGCGTCTTGGATAACTTTCCTGTCTTCCATAGAAGCTGCGCCATGTGCTTTCTCTGCGAGCAGACCTGCCCGAACGGCGCTATAGAGATCGACTGGGAAGCGTTTCAAAAACCTCATGACAAGCTTGTTGAGAACTGGCTTTCGAAGATCGTCGATTACCTGGAAGCGAAGGGGTATTTCAGGAGACTGGTTCGACGCGAGGAAATTGGCTGGGACACCCCTTTCTGGAAGACAAAGAAACCCCCACGATTCAAGATCCAGTAAACAGCTATGGGGTGACAATTATTCTGAAATTATTGAATTAGTTGTCTTAACTGAGTAACGGCCCATGTGTGTTGTCTGAACCAAATTTTTCAGCCAGACGGTCCAGTTTCCGGTATTTACGTCTTTTCAGGTATTCCCCGACGAACGAACCGATAATACCACCGATGATAAAACCAAAGATCGATCCCATAACTGCTCCTCCGGCATCCATGGTATTGATCCCGATAACTACACCGACCGTACAGCCGATCACGACGCCGGCAAATGTCCATAATAAGACCTGTGTACCCCTCGAATTGCGGGGAGGTCTGCCGCCCGAGCCTCCGTGTTTTAACGATTCTACGCTCTGTTCAGCCTCGGAAACAGCCTTTATCGTGTGCTCTCCAAAGTAAGTATAGACAACATCCATTTCTCTACCCCTTTAAAGGAGGTGAACTGTGGGGTAATCTATTATTTGGAATTCTGATT
>DUFA01000080.1 GCA_011191975.1 Dehalococcoidia bacterium | reverse complement strand
TTCATTTTTCGTTCTACCTTTCCATGCTTATACTTTATAGACCCTGCACAGCAGCGCCCGGTTGCACCAGCCGCCCGTCAGTGGATCGCAGCTCTCCGGATCGTCGAGTGTCAGCACGTTAGCATTCGATTCCCATAAACCGTGCAGCGACGGTTCGGCGCCGTCCATCTCCGGGAACCACCAGCTTGCTTCCACGTTCACCACGTCCAGCAGTATCCCCGGATTCAGGCGTGCCTTCTGCTTTATCCTGCCCCGCCGCGTCTCTATGTATACCCAGTCGCCCTCGCTGATGCCCAGGCTTTTCGCTGTTTCGGGATGGATATCCGTCAGCGGATCCGGGTGCCGTTCCCTCATCCCGATGCCCAGTTGCCGGTGCTCGGAGTGGAACATCGGCATGAACCTTCCGCCGGTATTCAGTATCAGGGGGTAGTCCTTGGCCACTTCGGGCGTGCTGACCGGGCTTTCCGGCGGCTCTTCGTAGTACGACAGCGGGTCGTAGCCGAGTTTTTCGAATACGGTTGAGTATAACTCAACCTTTCCGGTGGCTGTCGGAAACCCGTTTTTCTCGTACTTTTTATATTCTCTGCCGCCGCGGATATATCCGTCGTCGGTGAATTCCTCGTAAGTCATTCCCAGCGGCTCGAGCTGGTACTGGATCGCGTCCTCTATCTTCTCCCAGGGCCAGTATTCCTCCTGCCCCAGCCGAACTCCCAGTTCCCGCCATATCGCGTAATCATCCTTCCGCTCTCCCAATGGCTGAACCGCCCGCTCACCACCGAACACCACGTCGGTAAGATCTTCGAAGGTGGAACACAGCGGTCTCTCCATCCAACTCGATACCGGCAGGATAAAATCAGCCAGTTCGGCGGTCGGCGTTTTCCAGAAGTCCATCACGACATGCAGTTCCAGGTTTTTGCTCTTCATCGCTTCATAGACAAGCTTCGTGTTAGCCGCCCACATCAGCGGATTGCTTCCCCAGGTGATCATCGCCTTGACCGGATACGGTTTTTCGGTCAGAATAGCCCTCCAGGTAAGCGGTGGTGACGCGGCAAGGCGGTGCCCGACCGGCTCCGGCTGGCCGGTTAATTTTTCATACGGTTCCGAGGTTAGGCCGTATGCCTGCCATCCCATCACCTTGAATACATCTGCACCTATCTGCTTCGGTTTTTTCTCAGCCGGCAGTTTATCGTCCAGTTCCAGGACAACCTCCCGCCTGAACAAGTTACCGTCGACTTCCGGTCCAACATCCGGAATAAGATCACCGCCGCGTACATCGAGGTTTCCCGTAATAGCCCGTAAGATAACTCTCGACTGTTCCACCCGTGCCGCGTTCCGCCCTATCTGGTCAACGGCGACTCCCCTCACTATGCAGGCCGGTTTCGACGTGGCATACATCCGGGCAGCGGCAATTATTTTGTCTTGATCCACTCTGCATATTCCTGCCACCTTTGCAGGAGTGTATTCCTGTACCCGTTCCTTAAGCTGCTCGAAGCCGAACGTCCACTTTTCTACAAATTCCTTATCGTATAATTCCTCGTTAATGATAACGTTCAGCCAGCCCATGGCCAGCGCGGTATCGGTGCCGGGTCTCGGCTGAAGCCAGATATCCGCAATATCCGTTGTCTCTGTCTGCCTTGGATCGATGACGATTATTTTGTAGTTCTCATCTTCTTTTCTTCGCTTGATGGAAGCCATCGTCCGGGGAAACGAACTGTATGGGTTCTGTCCCCATACCACCGTGCAGTTCGAACGACCGATATTGGCCGCCAGGCTGCAGCAGCCGCCCAGCATCGCCATATTTATTGCATAGCAATTCAGGAAGCATATCACCCCGGCATGGGCAACGTTCTGGGGATTGCCGAATAGGTTGAGAAAACGCGACCTCATCCAGAACATCCCACTCCGGTACGTCCCCTCGGTTACTACCAGGCTCTCCGGACCGTATTTCTCCCTGATATCACCCAGTTTTCCGGCAATCTCGTCCAGTGCCTGATCCCAGTCGACTTCCTCCCATTTCCCTTCACCTCGTCCGCCGGCTCTCTTCAGCGGACGCATCAGCTGGTCCGGGTGATACAGCCATTTCGATCCGTACCCTACCCTCTCGCACACGTTCCCAAGCGTCAGCGCGTGCTCCTTGTTGCCGGTGATCCTTGATACTTTCCCATCCTTCACTTCTACCAGGACCCCACAGTTTCCGGCACAGAACGCGCACCCGGCTTTCTTGATTACTTTATCCACCTGCTCGGTATCCATTTCGATCCCTCCTCTCTTGCGACCTACTATATAATTACTTTCTGCTCTTTCAAACTTGAAATGTCATCCCAGCTGTAGCCCAATTCCAGCAGAATCTCCTCGTTGTGCTGTCCAACCTCGGGCGACGGAGTTCTCACTGAAGCGGGATTCTGACGAAAATCGACCGGTATTGTCACGTATTTCATCCTGCCTGTTTTGGGATGGTCTATCTCCGTAAAGAAATCGTTGGCATACGCCTGGGGATCGTTGACAACTTCTTCCGGAGTTTCGACCCTGCCGTAAATAACCTGATTCTCCCTGAAGCGTTGTTCCCACTCTTTCCTGGGCCTTGTGTTAAAAACGTCGTCCATTATCTTTATCAGTTCTATACAGTTATCAGCCCGTTTATACATGGCTTCGAATCTGGGATCTTTCTCAAGGTCAGGTCTTTCCATAGCCCGGCATAGACCCGGCCAGTGAACATCCGACTGGAGCATTGCGAACTGGAACCACCGGTCGTCACCGGCACGATACGAGTTCCATAACGGACTGGTCGCTTTCGTTCGATCGTTTGGTAACGACGGGAGACCATTGAGTGCATTCTGAACATCAGTAGCGATTGTGTAAACGCCGACATGATAGAGGGACAGTTCTATTTCCTGGCCCTTCCCCGTTTTTTCCCGGTTGAAGAGCGCAGCGCATACTCCGGCTACGGCATGCATCCCGGTTGTACGGTCGTACATACCGGCGCGCTGGGATGGTGGTGTACCGCCCTGCTCCGCCATCAGATGCTGAGTTCCGGAACGAGCCCATCCCGCCGTAAAATCGAATCCCCGTTCATCCTTATCCGGTCCTCTTGAACCGTATCCAGTTACCACGGCATAGATTATCCCGGGATTAATACCACTCAGGGTAGCATAGTCCAATTCCAGCTTTTTTAACGCATTTACTTCATAATTAGCTATGAATACATCGGATGTCTCAACCATCTTGTGCAGAATTGATTTACCTTTGTCTGTTTTCAGGTCGACTGCCAAAGCTCTCTTGTCTCGGTTGAGCAGTTCAAATTGCATGTTGACGCCGGTTACCCTGACACCCTGGACACTTCCCATCCCCCGCATCATCTCTCCGGCAAGCGGTTCGACCTTAATAACGTCAGCGCCCCAGTCTCCCAGTATCGCTCCGGCCGCCGGAATCGCGATATTATTCCCCATCTCTATTACCTTTAGTCCTTCAAGTATCCCTGTCATTTGAAAGCCTCCTATTATATTGGAGACAATTTCCCTGTTCAGGACGAACTCAGTTCGATTACAAAGGAAACAGCCCTGTTTGTGTCAACCAGAGTACAACTCTTATTACAGCCTGTCAATGTTACAAACGTGTTTTTTTCACATGGCTATCGGAAAATACAAACTATATACTATCTTCATATAATGAGGTGAAAGTGCTAAAAATCGGAGGTAGAGTTTAGATAACTCTACCTCCACTGATATTGTCCCGCTGAGAGTGCAATACATTATTACGGCATCCCAACAATATTTTAGTTTTTGTTGATCGTTGCTCTATAATATAACCTATTTAAGCATTTCAGTTTTGAGATCTTCATCCAGCCATACCCATTGCAGCCAGAACTTCAGAGAATCTGCACCATAATAGTTCTTCAGCCAAGGCTGCCAGACTCTATATCCCCACGGTGCCGGCATCGTAATGAGAAACGCCTGTTCGTTACAATACTTGTAGGCGGCCTTCGTTACTTCATCAGCTTTAGCGTAATCAACCATGACATATTTCGCCTGCTCCTGGAAAGCTTTTTCGATAACCGGCTCGCTTCCTTCCGGGTTGTTTACATGAGCCGTATTCCATGCGTTTGGTCCTCGGAAGTAACCCATGCTGTACCTGACGAAGAACGCACCGTTCCCTCCAGGCCATGAGTTGAGTATCCAGTCCGTATTACCCGAGAAGAATATGTTCATAAACAAACCGCCTTCTATAGGCGATAACTCAAGGTCGATACCTATATCCGCCAGATATTCCTTGAGTATTGCCGCGGCTTCCTCGGAAGCTGTGTTATTAACCATAACCAGTTCCTTCTTGAAGCCGTTCGGATAACCAGCTTCAGCCATCAACTTCTTTGCCTTTTCCAGATTGTATCCGTAGTATTCCTGTACCTCTGCCGGATATTCCTCCATCGGTGTATAAATAGTCGGGTACCACTTCCGTGCCGGACTGTCCAATAACTCCGCCTTACCACCATAGAAGTCTTCAACGATCGACGGATGGTCGATTGCCAGCATCATCGCCTGGCGTACCTTCAGGTTCGAGTAAGGATCCTCCGGTCGGTCAACTCTACCGGTGATTTTCATCGCGTCGATTATTAACTGGGCGGATTCTACATCAGGATTTGTCTTTATTATCTGTTCGTATTCTTCAACAGACAGACTTTCCATATAGAAAATATCGGCTTTACCCGTCCTGAAAGCCGCCATCCTTGTCGATCTGTCGGGTATTATCTGCCAGTTGAGTGAATCTACATAAGGCAGCCGGTCTCCCTCTCCGGGACCGCACGGATTGACATCCCAGTAGTTGTCGTTCTTGATGTACTTAACCGCTACATCTGTTACATAATCCTCGATCATAAACGGCCCGGTACCGACCGTATCGTACCACTCATTACTGGAAGCGTAGTTCTCAAGGTGTTCTTTTGCCCATACGTACTGGACACCTCCACCTCCCATTATCCACAGATACCCCGTCGTCGGGTTTACCGGTGTCCTTACCGTTATTTGCCATGGACCTGTCCGTTCGACAGTGGTATTCTTAATCAGGGCAGGTTCACTAAAGTTACTCTGTGAATCCGGGTTGTCCCTCATGTACTCGATGCTGTAGGCAATATCCTCGGCTGTCATTTCACGTCCGCCTACCAGTTCCGATGCTGCAAAACCCGGGTTATAGCCCCAATGTACTCCTTGGCGTATGTTCAACACCCAGATGCCAACGCCGGGTATTTCCCAGCTCTCGGCAAGGTTACCGCCAACTGCTCCCCACTCAGGTACGCCGCCAACAAAGGAGTATTTACCAGTCCCCGCCGGACCATCCTCAAAGTTACGACCGAGGATCTGCTCGAGGACAATTGCACCTATAGAATCAGCGCTTCGACCGACAACCGCACCGGGGTTCCAGGTGGTAGGAGAACCAGCAACAGGGACATTAAACTTACCGCCATATTTCGGTTTGTTTTGCTCTTTACCGACTGTGGTTGCTTGTCCTGGACTAGTAGCTTTTTCTTCCTCACCACCCACGGTTACTGTCTGCCCTTTATCTACTGTCGTTACCTTTCCACCTGTGTCAGTATCTGATTCGCATGAAGCCAGTACAAGGGTAAGTACCATAAGGCAGCTTACTAGCAACCAGGCAACTCTTTTTATCATTTATAACCTCCTCATGAATTCTTTCATATCTACACTATGAATGATTATTACACGATAACTATGCAGCTCAAATGCAAAATCTCGTGGTGTCTATCTAATCAGGTCAAAGTGCACCTCCTTGAGCCGGCCCTGCCGCTAATCCCGATTACCCCCAGGGCTCCGGACACGGGAGGGGTTTGGTTATTATTTAAGCTGATACGAGCTGCCAGCACTCAGCACCCTGGTTTCCCCCGGCAGGGCCAGCTTCTTCCTAATCTATATTCCGTTATTAAAATATAAAGGGCACCAAAAGTCACCACACTATCTGGCAACTAATAGTACCCTCTTAATCTTCATAACCACCCTTTAACCGGCTAATCCAAGATGGTGAAGGTCTATTCGATTGTAATTTGTGTATGTTAGGCTAAAGTGTAGTTAATTTTTACACACTTGTTAATGTCTGAATAGTATTATATACATTCCTGTAATAGAAAATGAACGTCTCTCCTGATTTATTTAAATTCTACGATAGTTACGCGCTTTACAGTCATTGATAATTTTAGGAACTGGTGACTACTAGATGGGTTGATTGGTCTTATATTTTCAAAATAAATACTGAATAATTGAGAATATACGCTGCGTTAAGAAATAACTGAATCACATGTAACTCTTTGCCTGTTCGATTCATCCAGAATTTGCAGCAATTCATTCCAGTCGTAGCGAGAAAAATGATCGCAGTATAGACTCGTCTCTCCAGGCAACAAAATACCACATTGAACGAGATTTAGCATGATTCTTGCCAGGACATTCTCACGCTTTTGTGGATACGTTGAATCTACTGCGTTGGTATTCTCCCAATCGATCTTTACCATGGTCTCTATCATTTTCCTCACCTCCGTTGTCGTCTCACTGTAATGTCCGTTTCACTATTAATAACGTAAAAAGCGGTCATCGGTTAGCTTATTTTCCCTATTTTTGAATAATATACTGATAAATTTATATTGATATTAATTCTCCAGTGAGTTACACTCAAATACCTTAATTAACAATCTAAAAATTATCATCAGTTCGGGGGAATCTTGTGAAAAAGAATTGACTTACCATATTATTATCAATAATCATCATAGCTTTAATAGTATATGCTTGGGCTTCTCCAAAAACGGTAACAGAACATATCCGTCCAGTACTGTCGGAAAACCTCGTATGCAGGTTAGAATCAAAAACAACCAGTTCACCGATATTATACAGCCCTGATCCAGGCGTGTGGCCTATGTAGCTGAAAAGAATGGGAAAAAGTGTGCTGTTCTAGACGGTATTGCCGGCAAGGGATACAGCGAAATCTTTATCGACTTCAGTATGTTCAGTCCGGACAGTGCGAGAGTAGCCTACCGGGCTGTGAATTTCGGCGAGAATCCGCCGGCAGACAATAAGTGGTTCGTGGTGATCGACGGAAAACAGGGCGATGAGTATCAAACGGTTGAATCCATCACTTTCAGCCCTGACAGCAAGCATGTATCCTATATAGCCGATGGTACTGTTTATCTTGATAGAGCAAAGGTAAATATTCCAGCTGATAGCACGGTTCGTAAAGAAAACGGCCTCGTATTCAGTCCCGCCAGCAAGCAACTGGTTTTTGTAGTTACACTGGATGGCAAGCAATCTGTGGTCATCGACGGTGTTCCCGACACGGGATATGACAGTATTAAAGACATCGTATTCAGCCATGATAGCTATCATTTATCGTATGCTGCTCAAACCGAAGACGGTTGGTGTATAGTGACTGATGGTGTTCTCGGCACGCCCTATGAGAGTATTGAAAACATAGTGTATAGCCCGGACAGCAACCGCCTTGCCTTTATAGTGAAGGAGGGACTGAATACAAGAAATCGCCAATATTTCGTAGTACTGGACGGAGAAGAGAGCGAGCAACAAACGTACAAAATCAGCAATCTCACATTCAGTCCTGATAGCGATCACATGGTCTATAACTCCGAGGAAAATATTTCCATCTCGAGAAACCACCAAGGATTTTTAATGATTGACGGAGAGGGGAAAGAAACAACAGAAGGTGAAATCCGCAGACTTGTGATCAGTCCTGACAGTAACAGGATTGCCTATGTTTCCCATGGATTTCACTGGCCTCCCGGATATCAGTACCGGATTTTTTCAGACGGAGAGGAAATAGGCAAATATGAACTTATCAAAGACTGCGTTTTCAGTCCCGATAGCCAGTACATAGCCTATGTATGCATCAAAGGTCCAAAAATGTCTGTAACTGTCGATCGGACAGAAGGCCAGGAATTTGAAAATCTCGGTGCTACCAGCACTTTTCCCTCGGCGGCGGACATGAATATACCACCGGTCGTCTTTGACTCTGTGGACAGGTTTCACTACCTCGTGAGAAAAGGCGATGCTATCTATGTTGTTGAAGAGAAGATCGAGTGAGAACGTAACCGAGACCTGTTACTTCTACTGTAATTATCCTCGCTAGTACCAGCCGAGAGTTCCCTCCCGCTTCGACCTCGATATACCCCACCAGAGAAGTTTATACCCCACGGGTAAAAGAACAACGGCGAAGACAGCACCTTTAACGAACTCCATTGTTATCTTCGGGTCAAGCAGCGAAGGATTGGTCAGCATTGCAAGTCGACACAGATGATAAACCCACGTCTGGGGAAGAAACCAGGAGATGGTCGAAATCCCCGGAAAGAATATCGTATCGAGGAAAATCACGGGAAAAGATACCCCGGCAAAGAGATTCTGGAGAACATTTATCGACCAGGTTATGGGATCGGTTGATTTTGTTACGATCCTCACCCCGGTAGATATCATAGCCAGGCCAAGCAGTATTGCGGCGGATATTATAAAAGCTAAAATTACTGCAATTATATTTACATGAAGTTGAGCGTGAAACACAATGATTCCGATGATCAGGTAAGGAACAAAAGTGATCACTGACAAAATATAAGTCCAGGAGATATTACCGATTATGAATATCGCCGTATTGATGTCCGTCATCAGGATAGTTTCAAGGGTCCACGGATTAAGCTGCCTTTCGACTCCCTGAACGATAGGCATTATCAGATTGCTGATCGCTACTCCTGCTACAAGGAAGGAAATGTAGTCGCTGTTGTACATTTCCTGTACGGGTTTCTGGACATAGGTAGCCGCTACACCCCAGGAAAAGACACCAATAAAAATATTGATGATCTGGGTTATCATCGTTGTCTTGTAGGTAGTCCAGCTGAAGAAATCACGCTTGGTGAAAGCAGCTATCTGTTTAATAAATATGGGTATTTCCATAATCTGCTTCTACAAATCCTCTGATTATTCTTCCCTGCGCCTCCGGGTAATCGCCGTAAAAGCGTCTTCAAAGGTCGGTTCCTGGGTTGTGATTCCATTAATCTGCAACTGGTATCCAGCCAGTACTTCCAGGATTGTTGAGAGAATCAAGTCTTTTTGAACTCGAATTGATAGTCTAGCAAGTTTCTTGTCAATATCCAGTTCAGGGGTAACACCATGCACTCCGGGTATTTTTTCCAGAGTATTAAGCATTGTTTCTTGTTTTACATTGTATTCTGCATCTACCAGGATAATAGTAAGTATTTTTTCATCGGACATCGTGTACCGGATATGCTCCGGTGTATCGCACATGGATATTTTGCCCCTGTCGAGGATAGCAATACGGTCGCAGATATCCTGGGCTTCAGGAAGATTATGCGTGCTGAGTACTATGGTCTTCCCTTCTTCATGGGCAAGTCTGTCACGCAGCAGGTGACGGAATTCCATTGCCGAGGTAGGATCCAGGCCAACGGTCGGTTCGTCGAACAGAAGTACCTGGGTTTCTCTCAGTAAAGCCCGGCAAAGCAGCAATTTACGCTGCATCCCTGTCGAATACCGCTGGTAGCCATCATCGGCACGGTCTTTCAGTCCGGTGAGTTCCAGCAGGTAATTGATTCTTTCTTCCGCCTCCCTATCTCGTAGTCCGTAGAGGAGCGCATAAAAAGCCAGATTCTGTCGGCCTGACAACCGCCACGTAAAACCACGACTCTCCGGCAGTACGGCCTGCAAGTCTTTCAGTACTTTTCCCGGTTCTTTTTTTACATCGATACCATTTACATATGCGGAACCTTCGTCATGGATTACCAGCGTGCAGAGTACTTTTATTAACGTTGTTTTACCGGCACCGTTCGGGCCGAGCAGACCGAATACTTCTCCTTTTTTTACCTGTAAATCAATCCCCCGTAAAGCCTCTATGTAAGATCCCTTTTTCCTCTTCAGGACTCCGAATATATTACCGAATGAACTGACACTGCCTCCGAAACCTCTACCATATCCGCCTCCCTCCCTCCTGGTAGCAGTCGGGTACCTCTTTATCAGTCCTTTTGTCTCTATTGCATAATTTGTCGCTATCATGCTCTTTACCCGTCGATATGTATCTTTTTTCACAGTAATGGTAATTGGTATGAAATGCCTGGTCACCAGATCAGTGTATGCAGTAAATCAGATTATATCACCAAACATTACCCGTTAACAGGCAAATATTGAGATTCAACTCAAATAGTACCGGATAACTCTTCATATCATTTGGTAAGAATTCCGGTAAAGGATTAGATCGAAATCATACTATTTTTATGAAAAAATCAATCTTTCGATCAATAGACTTACGATTATTGAATATAATATAAATACACTGTAAAGGTAGGTTTAGGAAGTTTCGTATTGAAACTTACCAGCAATGTTTCAAGAGAAACGAAAAATGAAAAAAACAATAGCAATAATCCTAGCGGTGGTATCATCGATATTTGTTGTTGCACCAATAACAGTTCTGGCTCAAGAGCCATGTGAACCATCTGTTGAACCCGACTTTTATCCTAATTGGAATCCAGGCGGCGGTCCAGCCGCTGAATGTGGGCAGGTAGCGTGCTGCAATTCTGAGTATCATTACAAAATAGAACCATGGGTCGAAGACACATTTATTTACGTGCATCATCCTGATGGCAATACCATAACTATCTCCAATGTCGATTGGGATGAAGATAATGAGGCTCTTACTTTCGATTGGGATTCCGAATGGCCAGTATCATGCGTGATCGTCAAGGCTAATACTGGAGCTTATGTTTACTGCTATGAAGCCGGTTCATATGGTGATACTTGCTTGTATGCACAAGGTGGCGCAGTAAGTCATGCTACCTTCTGTTTTAATGATAACGGTGGCAGCAGTGGTGGTAATGGAGAACTCCCACCCGAGGTGGGCGGTACGGTCTTTCCGGTCAATAAAGCCGCGCTTCTGGCGCCCTGGATCGCCTTGGCTGTCGTTACCTTGGCTGCTATTACCATTCTGGTAAGACGAATCCGGGTTCAAAGCTAGATACTGCTTTTACAACAGCCTGAGGAAACAAATAAGGGAAGCTCTCCAGGTGAGGTTTCCCTTCATTTATTTAAGCAGGTATTTTCCTCGGTGTTTACGCTATTATCGCAGTGATCGTATTCACATTTTCCGTGGGCGAGTTATTTAATACACGGAACACATAAGAAGTATTTTATTATACGGTAGTTGTGTAGAACATCACGTAAACTACAGTTTCTCGTATCCGTCACCTCATTTGACCTTCGTTTTATATCAAGACGAGTTTGAGAATTACACTGCGGAAGACCTCTTGAGTCATTGTATTGATACTTCTATCTATACTACCTGTAACCTTTTGTGAATTTACAGTAGTGATAGACATAGGTAAATTGTTAAGTACGATACTGACTTTCACGTATCATTTAGTATGAGATCGGAGTAAATTACAATGAAAAACAGAGTATTCAGAATAGCTAGTTCCTTCGTGGCAGTCTTACTCGTTTTATCTTCGCTGGCAGCCTTCAGTGGTGCGGCAGCTGCATCAGGGATCGAAAGTGATCACGGAAATCCTCAATTTAATGAGGAGTTTTTCGTCCAGGAAGAAATTATTTTCAAATTTAAACCTGGTGTTCCTCAACATGTAATCGACCGGCTTTATAATGATCACGGAATTACGAAACTCCAGACCAACTCACGAGGAGTAATGAGGGCAGGAGTTCCGAAGGGCAAATCCATCGAGGAGATGGTAAACATTTTATCCAAAAATCCAAATATCGAGTATGCCCAGCCTAACTATATTTGCCAGGCAGTATATACCCCTAACGATCCATATTACAGGTATCAATGGAACCTGGACAACGGCACAGGAGGAATTAATGCTGAGGATGCGTGGGATATAACCGACGGTTCAGGTGCCGTTGTGGCTATACTTGACACCGGTATTGCCTATGAGAATTACAATGGATATTACCGGGCTTCTGATTTAGCTCAAACGAGTTTCATATCAGGATATGATTTCATAAATAATGATACTCATGCCAACGATGATAATGCTCACGGAACACACGTAGCCGGCACTGTCGCCCAGAGTACGAACAACGGTATCGGTGTTGCGGGTGTAGCATACGGGGCTACTTTAATGCCAGTGAAGGTATTGAATGCCGATGGCAGTGGAACTTCATGGAGTTTGGCTGACGGTATCTACTATGCAACGGATCATGGAGCTAATATTATCAATATGAGTCTGGCCTGGCCTGTGTATCAGTTATCTGGTACCTGGTTTGCTGTTAAACCCGGCACAGTTGTCAGTGACGCTGTCAACTATGCGTATAGTCACGACGTAACCTTGGTAGCGGCTGCTGGCAATGATGGAGCGAGTGTGGTGGCATACCCCGCAGCCTATGAACAGTGTATCGCAGTCGGAGCAACTACTTCTGCTGAAAGCCTTACTTCTTTTACCAACCGGGGCAGCGCCCTTGATCTGACCGCTCCAGGCCAGAGTATATTACAGCAGACATTCAATCCCAACACTCAGATTGTTTCGGATTTTGGCTACTGGTTTTTTTCGGGAACGTCAATGGCTTCACCGCATGTTGCCGGCGTAGCAGCTTTACTCTTTTCTCTAGGAGTTACCGAGCCGTCAGAAATAAAACAGATACTCTATGCAACTGCTGAAGACCATGGCACTGCGGGATGGGATGGTCAGTACGGATGGGGGATCGTGGATGCCTGCGCGGCTGTCTCATTAGTCGGCGACTCTCCTAACAACCAGCCTGTAGCAGCAAATGATGGCTACACAACGGATGAAGATGATATTCTCAATGTGACCGCGCCAGGCGTGCTGGCTAATGATACTGATATCGATGGCAACTCCTTAACTGCTGTTCAAGTCAGTGATCCATCTAATGGTACCCTTTCTTTGAATGCTGACGGTTCTTTCAGTTACACACCTGATACTGACTTCAATGGTATCGACAACTTCACCTATATGGCTAACGATGGAATGATAAATAGCAATACCGCAACAGTTACTATCACTATCAATCCCATCAACGACTCACCGGTAGCGCAAAACCAGTCAGTTTCCACTGATCAAGATACAACTGTGAGCATTAGCCTTGTCGCTACCGACGTTGATAATGACCTACTTTCATACTCTATTGTTACCGTCCCTTCTCATGGCACTCTTTCTGGTACAGCACCTGATCTTACGTATAGTCCAGATTCTAACTATAACGGTGATGATAGCTTCACCTATAAAGCCAACGATGGAATGGTTGATAGTAATGTCGCCACAGTTGCTATCACTATCACCTCTACTAATAATAATCCTGTTGCCGATCCAGGAGGGCCCTATAACGGAGTGGTAGGATATCCGGTTATTTTTGATGGGTCGGGATCCTCAGATCCTGATGGTGATGCTATATCCTATTTCTGGGATTTTGGTGATGGCAACGAAGGCGAGGGAGTTAACCCGTATAACACCTACAATGCTGCAGGTACTTATACAGTCAGTTTAACTGTCACCGATGACAAGGGAGCAACCGACATGGATTCGGCAACAGTAACCGTCAGTGCACCGGTAACCGGTATTACTATTACCGGTATTGATCCATCAATATTATCAGCAGGCGAATCAATCAGCGTAACCATAACCGGATCGGGATTTACCATCGGTGCCGACGTGAGTTTCAAGAACGGTGCCGGACCCACACCGGCAGTGAAAAATATAGTCGTAGTTGACATTAATACCATTACCGCTACGGTTACCACCAAGAGTGGAGGTCCGCCAAAAACCCGGACCTGGGATGTGCAGGTGACCAATCCTGACGGTTCATCAGCAGTTCTTATCGGTGGGTTTACAGTGACTCCATAAACAAATTAAAATCAACCGGTAAAAGTAAACAAACATCTTGAAGAGAGGAGTTCAGACTCCTCTCTTTCATTATTTGATATATCACCAAATATCGTCAGTTTACAGGTAGTTACTGAGTCTTTATTCAAACGGTAGTAAATGGATCTGGGCATAATGTGACAAACAACCTGATGTTTTAATCTACCGTATATTGACAAGTGTTCTAGAATTTGACATCATGAAAACATAGAGGGGAGTAGCTGAATTAACAGCTAGCGTCAGCACGGTCAGATTGGCCCGCAGCTGTTAGTTAGGAAAACGCTAACAAGCGAGACCTTTATCGCGATATCACAAATCGCAGTAAAGGTCTCGTTTTTATTTAGATTATGTGTCAAGGAGTGTATAAGAATGTCTGAGCACGATGTATTATATTTGATTTTATTCGGCTGTTGTTTACTTTTTTCAGCTTTTTTCAGCAGCTCTGAAACGGCATTCTTTTCGATGCAGAGAGTCAGGCTGAAATATCTCATTGATAACCAGGTTAAAAGAGCATTATCGGTGAATCGAATGCTTGATCAACCGGCAAGACTTCTCTCTATTATCCTTTTGGGTAATAACCTTGTAAACGTTGCTGCATCTGCTCTCGCAACAAGTATCGCGATTAAATATTTGCCGGAAGATCATGGTGTACTTATAGCCACTATTGTTACTACCATTCTTCTCCTCATATTTGCTGAAACTATCCCAAAAACAATAGCTACCCATCACGCTGAAAAATTATCATTATTTTTTGTCCGTCCTATAGAGTTTATTTCCTGGTTGTTCGCTCCATTCGTAATATCAATTAGTTGGTTAACATCATTATTCACCAGGCTGATTGGGATAAGTTCGATACCAAAAACACTTTTCAGCGCAGACGAAATACGAACTATGATTACAGCCGGTCACCAGGAAGGAGAAGTAGGAGAGCCGGAAGCTAAAATGCTCAATAAAGTGTTTGACTTCAGTGACCGTTTAGCTCGTGAGGTTATGGTACCAAGAACTGATGTGATCGCTATTGAGCAGGGTTCCACGTTAGCTGATTTCTTTACTTTGTTTATAGAATATCCACGTTCCCGTTTCCCGGTGTATTCCGAGAGTATGGATAATGTGACTGGTATCCTGGTTGCCAAGGACATATTCATCGCCCAGGCTAAAGGAGAATTAACTACGCAAAGTATCATTGATAGTCTGGTACGACCAGCCTATTTCACTCCTGAAATTAAACATATTAATTCACTCTTCGCTGATATGAAAGAAACAAATAACCAGATTGCGATAGTGGTAGATGAATTTGGCGGCACGGAAGGGATAGTAAGTCTTAACGGACTTGTCGAGGAAATTGTTGGTGATATGGGCGATGAACTGGTATCTCCTGATGAAGAATTCAGGATTATTGACGATTATACTTTTTATATCGGCGGCAGCATGAGAATCGAAGAAGCTAATGAAGAAATGCAACTTGATCTCCCTGTCAGTGATTCATACGAGACTGTCGCTGGTTTTGTACTGAGTCTCCTTGGCCACATACCAGAAGTGAATGAAAAAGTCGATTACATGAATCTGAGGTTCACTGTAACAGAAATGCAAGGTTTTAGGATTAATACTGTGCGTGTAACAAGGGAAAGACAAAAACTTAATGAATAGTGTTCTACAGCATTATGAGTTCAAACAGTATCGGATAGCTGTACGCATGATGTGACACACATCGGTTTGCTTTAAAACAAACAGGAATGAGGTTGGCATATAATCCAACCTCGTAATCCATAGTAGAATCTGAAAATCAGCTCTTGTCTGTTTCCAGTGTCTAGTCAACTTTGTCTTGGACTTTAAAAGATAATTTAATTTTTGCTCGGTAGGCTGCTATCTTACCATCTTCCAAGTGCATGTCCAGCTCTTCGACTTCCGCTATTCTAATATCTCTCAACGTCTTAGATGCTCTTTCCACTGCCGCAGCAGCAGCCTTCTCCCAGGATTCAGTGCTGGTTCCAACGAGTTCAATAAATTTATATACACTGTCTGCCATTGTCATCTCCTTCGAATATTATTAGTATGTAATCCGAAATTGTAATTTATTCTCATATTACATTCTCAAACCTCCATCCACTAAACGCGAGTCTCAAGATAGTTCAGTTCAGGATAGTAATAACAAGATGATTATACAGAACTCATTAAAGCATCGTGGTAGAAGATAATCAAACCCTTTATTCATAAGGTATTTCTCCTGGGCTATTACACCGATCAGAACTCAAAGGTATGCCTGTCTTCGGAAGTTGTCAATATCAATTAGATAGAGAATCTATCACTTCTACAAGAGAAAACATAGAATCAGGAGTTATCACTATTTCAGGTTTACTCGATTCCGTACACTACCATAACGGATACGCTATGTCCGTAGATAGAACCCTGCTCCTCAGTTACCATGTTATGATTGTATTGTATATCGTAGATATACTGATGAAGACTGCCAGTTTCATCAATCCATTTATTAACCAGTTCTTCCATTTCTTTGAAATTAGGAGTTTCGAAAAACTTAATTTTAGTTCCTGCAATTGGTTGTATCTTTTCCATAGTAACTCACTCCTTCCATGCCTAACGTTTATGATAACGAGATTGATTACTTCTCATTAAATTGACATTGGGTGTATATTATACCCCATTTATTAAAAACCCTCCAACAGTACACCAGGATTATGGTTTGACTGTATAATGTGCAGGAATGGAGGATAGTATGCAGGATAGAGAGAAGGCAAAAAAGTACCTGAACACATTGTGCAGTGTAAAACCGAACCGGCGTACCGGTTCGCCCGGAAATCGGGCTGCGACCGACTTCTTCGCTTCCAGGATAAATGAATGGGATTACGCCGTTGACATCACCCCTTTCCCCTGCCTGGACTATGAGACCGGAAAGATATCTTTAACCTGTAATAAGCAATCATTTGAGGTATTCGTCAGCCAGTTCTCTCCAGGATGCGACGTGATAGCCGGACTAGTACAGGTTTCCACCGTCGAGGAGCTTGAAAGTTGTGAGTGCTGGAACAAAATCCTGCTGATGTACGGAGAAATCTGCGTGGAACAGCTGATGCCGAAAAACTTCGTTTTCTATAACCCAGAACATCATAAGAAAATATACACCCTTCTCGAGGAAAAACGACCGGCAGCAATCATCACAGCCACGGTGAAAAATCCGGAACTGGTCGGCTCTCTCTATCCGTTCCCCCTGATAGAAGACGCTGATTTCGACATACCTTCGGTGTACTGTACTGATGGAGTCGGAAAGGACATCCTGGTTAAATCAGGAGAAGAATTACGACTGGTTATCGAAGCCGGACGCATTCCGTCGGCAGCCTGTAATGTCATCGCCCGGAAAAATATGTCGGCACCTCAGAAGATCGTTGTCAGTGCGCATATCGACGCTTATTGGAATACTCCCGGAGCACTTGATGACGCTTCAGGCACGGTTGTCCTGCTGCTGCTCGCTGAAATGCTTCGCGACTACCAAGGTGAATTGGGTATAGAGATAATCGCCTTTAACGGGGAGGATTACTACAGCGCCGGCGGACAGATGGACTACCTTCATCGCTACCACCAGGACTTCGATAAGATCATAACTGCCATTAATGTTGATGACGTGGGGTACAAGGAAGGAAAAACCGCCTATTCCCTGTATGAGTGCCCGGATGAAACCGGTCGGAAAGCCCGGGAAATATTCGGTCGATACGATGGTATTATGGAAGGCCAGTCCTGGTACCAGGGCGACCACATGATATTCATCCAGAACGGCAAACCAGCGATTGCCTTTACCGCTGAAAAGGTAGCGGAACTGATGGCGACCATAACACATTCTCCGAAAGATACACCTGATATCGTCGATTACGGAAAACTGGTCGAGTTAGCGGAAGCGCTGCATAGCTTCATTACGTAGCTATAGACAAGCCAAATATTACAATTAAAGTTAATCTCGCAACTGCCTGATTTGGGCCACTCTGCCATTTCATAATCATAAAGTCTTTGTTAATACTTATATATATCTAACCTGTTGACCCTCTATATCCATTATAGTTATGATATGAACAACATAAAAAGGAGAATCTCAAATACCTTTTCAATGAATATACTACCGGATGATGAAATTCGCGAGATACTGGTCGACCGCATCGATGTTCGTCGTCAAAGCGTCGGTATCGTAGTCGGTGTTATAGAATATAATGAGAAACGTGTCATTCCATACGGTCATCTCGAAGTGGGCGATCCGCGATCTTTGAACGGTGATACGGTCTTCGAGATCGGCTCGATAACAAAGGTGTTTACCAAACTACTGCTGGCCGATATGACACAGCGTGGAGAGGTATTCCTGGATGATCCGGTCGGTAAGTATCTGCCGTCCACAGTCAGAATGCCGGAGCGAAACGGACATGCCATAACTCTGATTGATTTGGCAACACACACATCCGGACTGCCGCGGGAACCGGCAAACATGAGTTATACTGATACCGGTAATCCTTATGCCGACTATACTATCGAGCAGCTTTATGAATTTCTCTCGAATTACTCACTCACACGAGACATCGACTCGGAGCGTGAGTATTCGAATCTGGGATTCGGATTACTCGGACACGCCCTGGCGAGAAGAGCAGATATAGATTATGAGTCTCTTGTATACTCCCGTATTTGTGCTCCACTCGGTATGAACAATACCCGAATCACCTTTACACAAGATATGAAAAAGCTCTTCGCAGCCGGCCATGATCCCGGATTAACGTTCGTTGAAAACTGGGATTTCCCGGCACTCCCGGGATTTGGCGCGTTACGTTCTACGGTCAATGACTTACTTATTTTCCTGTCAGTACATCTCGATCCCACCGATACGTCGCTGGAACCAGCCATTACCTATGCCCAAGAGAAGGTACCTCGCCCAGCCGGGCGGGAAGGTATGGAAGTCAACCTTGGCTGGGGTAAATCTAAAATAAATGGCAAGCAGATATGCTGGCATAGTGGTGGTACCGGTGGCTACTGTTCCTGGGCAGGATTCGATCCCGGAGCCCATACCGGTGTTGTGGTCTTGTCTAATACGGGATGGCTGGTGGACGATATTGGGTTCCATCTCCTTGACACTAACTCACCTTTGGCAAAACCTCCGTCGGAACACACTGAGATAAAAATTAATATCGGTCTCTACGATCTTTATATAGGGACCTACAAGGTTGGACCGGACTTTGCACTGACTGTCAGTCGCGAAGGCGAACATCTTTTTTCTAAAGCCACGGGGATGGCTAAGTATGAGATTTTTCCCGAAAGCGAACAAGACTTCTTTTATAAGGTTATGGACGCCCAAATCACCTTCGTTACCGGAGATGATGGTTACGCTACAGAATTAATCTTGCATATTGACCGGTCGACTGATCACTTAAAACGAGTGGAATAAATACCATTTGATAACAAAGGTGGTATAGAATAAAGAGAGATGCCGGAATGGCATCTCTCTTTTTTTAAACTACCTCTATATTTATATTGGTCAATATCTCCTCTTTCTTCTTGGTGATGTGCTGTACCGCTTTGTGTTTTTAGCGGTTAACGCATGTATATCTTGTAAAGAATATACGTTTATACCTGGTATGGCTTGTTATATTTTCTTGTTTTTCCATCTGTCGGATATAAAATACAGTGCGTAGGCTATTGCTGCAGTAACAGTGCTTGTCACCATTGCCCAGCGTATACCGAAAATACCCAGAGTTGTCGATTTGGATAGATAAAAGGCTAAAGGTAGTTGGATACACCAGACCACTGCCAAGCTCACAATCATATTCGGTACTGTATCTCCTGCACCGGCTATGCAGTTTTGAAGTACCGATGATAATGCGATAACCAGGTAACTCACGGTGGCTATTCGAAGGAACATGCTTCCCAGCTTTATCAACTCGGGATCGACCGTGAAAAGTCCCACGATGTTCCTGGATAATACCAGAATTACAATAGAGCAGATTATCATAAATGTTTCAACAAAACTTACCGCTATCCAGGCCGTTCTTTTTGCCTGATCGACCTGGGATGCGCCAAGGTTTTGCCCCACTAGGACACCGGCGCCCGTTCCTAAGGCCATTCCAGGCACGAATAAAAACATCTCCGTCCTCGATGCCAGGCTGTGAGCAGCGACCGCAAGAGCGCCGAACGGAGAAACTAGTCTCATCAGCAACATACCACTGAAAGCACTCTGCAGGCCCATTACCAGCACCGGAATGCCAATTTTCAGGATACGCCAGATGACGCGAGGTTGAAAACGAAAACCTTTCAGCGTAAGCCGCAGGCGAGTCCTTCCCTTTATAAGTATCCATAATAAAATAACTCCTCCCAGACTTTGAGAAATAACGTTACTCAAAGCAGCCCCGCTGACACCCATTTCGGGAAAGACCCACCATCCCAGGACCAGGAAGGGGCAAATGACTATATGGATAATCCTGATCAGTACTTCAACTATCATCGGAGTTAATGTATCTCCGGAAGCCTGGATACTGTAGATGCATATGATCATAATTTCCATGCCGACCCAGCCGGCGAACGTCACCCTGAGATAAGCCAGACCTTCGGTAACAACCTCTTCATCCACTCCGAAAAATCCTAGTATAGAAGCATCCATGGCTATTCCGATTAATGTCACCAGCAGACCCCAGAGTATACCAAGTGCAATAGCCTGAATTGTAATATTGTTGGCACTCTGAATGTCGCCGGCACCGATGTGACGGGCAATCATGGCTCTCACACCGGCAATCAGTGCCATGTCCACCGACCATACCAGCATAAGGATGATGTTTGCGATACCTACTCCGGCGATGGAGTTCGGCCCGAGTTTCCCGACCCAGATCAAGTCGACAATCTGACTGATTACCCAGAGACTTTCCATGATGACCATGGGCCAGGAAAGCATTATGAGGTTTCTAATGACGGAGCCTTTGGTCCAATCCCTGTTATATACCGATTCTTTCCGATGAGACTTCTCAGCCCCGGTCATGTCAGTTTTCTTCTTTTCTTAAGACGTATAGTAATTGAAGTATATTAGTTTGGTTATACGCCGTGCAAATTATAGAAAATGTGTTCAAACTCTTATCCGAAAATCGGGACCAGCATTAGCATAACCCCACCGGCAACTACCGATGCAATTTGTCCGGCAGTATTTGCGCCTGCAGCGTACATGAGTAAATGATTGTGTGGATCTGCTTCCAGCCCAACCTTTTGTACAACCCTCGCTGACATCGGGAACGCAGAGATTCCTGCAGCTCCTATGAGTGGATTGATTCTACCTTTTGAAATTACACACATAATCTTGCCAAAAATAACTCCGGCTGCTGTATCCATAGCAAAAGCAACAATCCCTATTACGAAGATGAGAATTGTTTCCAGTTGCAAGATACTGTCGGCAACCATCATGCCTCCGACGGTAATACCAAGCAAGATAGTAACAATATTTGCCATTTCATTCTGGGCGGCAGAAGAGAGTTGTTTCACAACTCCGGATTCCCTGAGAAGGTTACCAAACATCAGACAGCCAATGAGAGGAGTTGCTTTCGGTGCCAGCAGGCAGACTGTGAGGATGGCAGCCACGGGGAAGAGTATTTTAGTTCTTCGGGTAACCTTGCCGGGAGTGACCGGCATGCGTATTTTTCTCTCGTTCTCGGTTGTCAGCCATTTCATTATTGGTGGCTGAATAATCGGTACCAGTGCCATATAGGAGTAAGCTGCTACCACGATCGCCGCGGTAAATTTGGACCCCAGAACGACAGAAACATAGATTGAGGTAGGTCCATCAGCCGATCCTATCATCCCTATAGATGCAGCATCATTCATACTGAAATCCATGATTCCAAGCCAGCCATCACCGAGTAAATAAGCGAGGAAGAAGGTACCAAATATACCGAACTGGGCAGCTGCTCCTAATAAGATTGTGTAAGGTTTTTCCAGAAATGGGCCGAAATCTATCATTGCACCAACGCCGATGAAGATAAGCAAAGGGAAGAGTTCGGTATCTATACCAGCTTCCTTCAGCAAGGCAAAGAGTCCGCCCTGACCAGCTATGTCTCCTAAAGGGATGTTGGCAAGAATGATGCCAGTTCCTATTGGAATAAGGAGAACCGGCTCAACCTTGCGGCCTATGCCGAGATAGATGAGTAGACATCCGATACCAAGCATAATGGCCTGTTGCCAGGTAAGACTCAGAAAACCAAGAATATCTCCTGCGGTAACATCCATTTATTCTGCCTTCTTATCTTTGTCCTCTTCCGGTAATCTGGATAATACGGTCATTATGCCCAAAAGCACACCGAGGACCGCGAAGATAATTGCCATTCCCAGAAGGACAATCCAAAGTGCATCGAGCATCGCTATATATCCTTACTCAAGCTGATTAACCTGTCCGAATAGTATGAACCAGTATAGAAATTTTATATCTATTAATAATTTGCTTATTCCTGGTAAAATCCGTTCCTTTTAATATTTCATGGTTATCGTCATAATACCAAAATGTAGTTTATGTTGTAAGTACTATGTGTCAATTTGCATTTTTAGCCTCTTTGTATTACGCTATCTCACGCAATAAAGGAGGGATACAATGAAAGATTTTAAAGACAAGGTTGCGTTTATTACCGGGGGAGGTTCCGGAGCCGGGTTTGGCCAGGCTAAGGTTTTCTCCGAAGCAGGCTGCAAAGTGGTGATCGCGGACATACGCAAGGACCACCTCGACGAAGCTCTGGCCTATTTCAAGGACAAGAATGCCGATGTACACGGGATCCAGCTTGACATCACCGACCGTAAAGCCTACGCCGAAGCCGCCGACGAGGTGGAAAAGGTATACGGCAGCCCTCCTCAGCTCTTACTCAATACCGCCGGTGTCAATGCTTTCGGCCCCTGCGAAGCTTCCACCTTCGAAGACTACGATTGGGTGATGGGAGTCGACCTGGGCGGTGTCATCAATGGTATGGTCACCTTCGTACCGCGGATGATACAGGCTGGAAAAGGCGGCCACATCGCCAGCGTCGCTTCCTGGGGCGGCTTTTCGCTGTCATCCGGCTGCACGCCCTATTCGGTCGCCAAGGCAGCGGTTATCGGTCTGATGGAATGCTACTACGAGGCGCTGAAACCATACGGCATCGGCGTTTCCTGCCTGTGCCCGGGAGGTATCAGGTCTAATATCGGCGAGTCGTCGTATACTCGACCCGAACACCTCTCCAATACCGGCTATAACACCAACGAAAAGACTATCGAGTTTATGCGCCACCACTACTCATTCGGCATGGATCCGGTAGACCTGGCAAAGATACTCAAGAAAGGCATCGAGAACGAGCAGCTTATCATCATGCCGTTCGATGACCCCGAACAGATGATGAGAAGTACCCTGGAACGTTGGGTTAACTACTGCACTCCTGAAGGCACCAGAAAGCAGGACGAGCTAAGAGCGAAACGACGCGAGGAAATGAGAGCCCGGATGAATTCCGATGAAGACAATATGATGACCGGCGCAGCAGAAGCCGGGTGGGGCAAGGCCAACCCCAGCATCACCTGGGTCAAGAACGACGGCTTCGGAAGTTAAAATAACCTTTAACAAAGACAAAAAAGGGTGGGCGAAGGCCCATCCTTTTTTGTTACCTTTTCAGGTTGCTTGATGTAATAATACCAGAAGACAGGCAAGGCATTCCGCTTTACTTATTAAATACCAGCTTATTGACTTTTCCCTCTCTACTGAACTACACTGTAAATCCACATATGAAATAGTCTTTATTATCCTCCACCTTCTTCAAATTAGGAGGTGTATGATGAGTACACGTAACAAAGCCTTCCTTTTCACCGCGATACCTATACTGCTTATAAGCCTGATAAGCCTATTTTCACAAGAGTCGGATTTAAACAAAGGTTTAGGAATAGCTTGGTTAATTGCCGGTGGTATATGGCTAATAGCATTATTGACAGCACTCGGTTTGTACATTAAAAAAAGAAAAGAGATAGCTTTGGGAATGTTGGCCGGAGCTGCCGCTGGATTTGCTTCACTTGTTATTACGATGATAATTTTTATTGCGCTTCATCAAACTGGGGATTAGAATAATCTAATGATTTGAATCCATTCTGATGATTTCACCTTATTTTCTCCCCGTAACAACTATCTCTACCTTCTATCTCTACCTTCTATTGACTTCCTCTTCCCTATTGTCTTATACTCAATAACCTCAGTTATGACCTGTATGAGTGGGTACTATAGCTGCCGATAGTGCGGTGGCTTGTAGTACCCATATTTTATTAAAGGAGGAAATATAATGCCGTACGCAAACAACGGTGATGTTAATATCTACTACGAGGTTGAAGGAGAAGGTCCTCCGTTGATGATGCTTCATGGTTTTCAGGGAAGTACGAGTGATTTTCGGGAAGCTGGTTATGTTGATGCTCTTATAGATGATTATCAGTTAATTTTAATAGACCAATGTGGACACGGTAAGAGTGATAAACCGCACGAACCTGACTTCTATACTGTAGACCAAATGAATAATGACTTAATCGCGGTGCTGGATAACCTTCAAATACCAAAATCTAACTTAATGGGATACTCAGGTGGTGGAGTCTGGTGTCAAACACTCGCCCAATCCGCTGAGGAGCGGGTTAATTCGCTCGTATTGATTGACACAGGTCCTAAAGCATATTTATCCAAAGATATGGTAATGATGATACGCCAGGTATTTGAAGGTGGATTTGAAGCATATGCTGCGATGATAGAACGAACGAATCCGCCATCAGAAGAATTCAAGGCTCGTATGCTAACAAATGATCTTGAAGCACTCGCTGCTATCCTTAACTCTCCGATGGGTGATGCAGATATAACTGACAATTTGCCGAATATGAGAATGCCATTCCTGGTACTTATCGGTGAAAATGATGTTGCTTTTCCACCTCAAGTGGTAAGGGAATTGTATAGTGGTGTTTCCGACATGACTTTCATCGTCTTACCAGGCCTTGACCACGGTTCAGCCTTCTTCCGCAGTGATATCATGCTTCCTCATATAAAAGAATTCTTATCAAGAGTGAATAGTTAAAGGAGCCTAACAATGCCATACACAAAGAACAGCGATATCAATATCTATTATGAGGTTGAAGGAGAAGGTCCTCCACTGGTGATGTTACACCCATTTACGGGTGACCTGAATGATGCCAGAAAACTAGGTTATGTGGAAGCATTAAAAGATGAGTATCAGATCGTCCTGATAGATCTGATAGGGCATGGGAAGAGTGATAAACCACACAATCCGGAAGCTTATACCGTAGAAGAATATGGTGGTGATATAACCGCTGTACTGGACGATATACATGTATCCAGTGCTAATCTAATGGGTTGGTCAGGTGGAGGACTGCATTGTCTTGTATTCGCCAGTCAGGCCAAAGAAAGAGTTAAGTCATTGATACTGATAGGTGCGGGGTCACAACCGGGTGGCATAGATCAGCTAAGACCACTCTTCGCAGGGGGTGTTGAGGAATATATGGCGATCATGGAACAATCAGGACCGATGTCAGAATACAGAAAAGCCCAGATGCTGGCTAATGACTTCGATGCTTTTAATGCTATCCTGAATTCGCCGTCAGTTGAATTAGACTTTACCAATGCTCTTTCAGATATGACCATGCCTTTTCTCGTTCTATTTGGTGAAAATGATCAATTCTATTCTCCCCAAAAAGAGAAGGACCGATTTAGTGTAGTTTCTGACCTGACTTTCATTGTCTTACCAGAGATCGACCACTTCGGATCATTTACCCGTATTGAAATGACACTCCCTCATATTACAGAATTCCTAACAAGAGTGAATAAATAAAGGAGTAATGAAAAATGTCAGTACAGGAAGAAAATAAAGCCAGGCAGCGACGTGTCTGGGAAGAATTATTCAACAAGAAGAATCTCGCAATCATCGATGAACTGTTTGCACCAGAATGGGTGGAACATATGCCGACAAGAGATATAAAAAGTTCGGAAGGTGCCAAACAAGTACCTGCCTCATATTTCAAGGCTTTTCCAGACCTTCACGTTACTATTGACGATATGCTTGCTGAGGGTGATAAGGTAATGAGCCGAATCACAATGACGGGTACCTTCAAGGGTGAATTCATGGGACATGCTCCGACAGGTAATACATTTTCAGCAAAAGGTATAAATATCATCAAGTGGGTTAATGGTAAGGAAGTCGAAGCGTGGGCTGTCTTTGACACGTTAACCTTTTTTCGTCAGTTAGGAATACCGATACCAGAATAAGTAAAGGAGTAATAAACAATGTCATCTGTAGAAGAAAATATAGAGGTTGTACGCCGTCTTGAAGAGGTATTTAACCAGGGAAACTTCGAGATATTACAGGAGCTCATAACGCCCGACTACGTTCTCCATGAAATCAATCAGGACTTCATCGGTCAAGAAGGTTTAAAGCGTTTGGTCAACCACCTGCGAATCCCCTTTCCAGACTATCACCAAACAATTGAAAAAATACTTGGTGAAGGGGATATGGTGGTCATTTTCTATACTATTCGTGGTACATTCAAGAATGAATTAATGGGTATTCCACCAACAGGCAAGCAGTTCGAATTGAATGAAGCCGTATTAAGCCGCTTTGAAAACGGCAAGCAAGCGGAAGTCTGGGTCTACTATGACACTCTCACCTTTTATCGGCAGTTAGGCATAAATCCGCCCGACATTAAACCAATCTAAAGGAGCATAAACAATGGGTATAGAAGAGAATAAAGCAAGACATCGTCAATTTGTTGAAGAGATATTCAATAAAAAGAATCTTGAGTTGATACCTGAATTTATAGCTCCTGGTTTTGTTGACCATATGCCTGTGGATGACCTGTATGGAGAGAAAGGAGTAAATTTCACAGCTGCATTGATTACTGCTTTTCCTGACCTGCATTGGACAATTGAAGATATGATTGCGGAAGGCGATAAACTGGCGACTCGTATAACGTGTGAAGGTACTTTTACAGGTGAATTTTTAGGTAATGCTCCGACAGGTAACAAGGTTACACTGAGTATGATAATCATTACACAATGGAAGGATGGCAAGGAAGTAGAAGCGTGGGCGGTTTATGACCAACTGTCATTTTATAGACAGGCAGGAATTCCAACAAACTATGATTAATGAGTTATCACGGCCGCCATCTGAAGAGATCGGGAAGTAAATATATTAAATACAGGAGGATTATCATGATCAGAGTATTGGTTATGTACCCCAACGAATCTGGCAAGAAATTTGAC
>DUFA01000008.1 GCA_011191975.1 Dehalococcoidia bacterium | reverse complement strand
GCCGCACCTGAACTATTGGAACCACTCTCCAGTTCTCGAACCATTTTTTGATACGCCGGCATCTCATCAGCAAGCGCCAGCAAGCCTGTTAAATCCACGCTTTCTCCTTTTACACCAACGCCTTTTAGGGCTAGTCGGTATCGACTAGCCCTTTTCCATTTCCAGTGTAACACAGATTCACCTGTGATAATAGTCCACCATTATTACGCGTGCTATAATTATCTTAATCTATTGTTGAGTATTAACATGGATAACAAAAAGAATTCCAGACAACTGTACAGACGTATCATTGTTAAACTCGGTACAAGCCTGCTTACAGGCGGCACGGATCACCTTGACCGGAAGATAATGTCAGGGCTGGTAAACCAGGTTACAAAACTCCATAGCCAGGGAATCGAAATACTCGTAGTGTCTTCCGGAGCTATCGCCGCCGGAAGATATAAACTCGGTCATGGCAGAGATCGTCATGGTACCCCATACAAGCAGGTGCTCGCTTCAATCGGTCAGGGGCAACTGATGAACATATATGACCAGCTATTTTCGGAATCAGGTATTACCATCGCCCAGGCTCTCCTTTCCAAATCGGATCTTACCGACCGCGCCGGATATTTGAATGCACGTAATACACTCCTGGCACTCCTGGAACTGAAAGTGATTTGTATCGTAAATGAGAACGATGTTGTCGCGATCGATGAAATCAAGGAAGAAAAATTCGGTGATAATGATAATCTATCGGCCATGGTAGCAAACCTTGTCGACGCCGACCTGTTATTGATTCTCAGCGATATTGCCGGATTATATACTGCCGATCCGCACCGTGATTCCAACGCCAGTCTCATTCATCAGGTAAATAAAATAGACTCCAGGATCACAAAACTTGTCAAAGGTACTATCGGATCTCTCGGCACAGGTGGGATGTTGACCAAGATTGAAGCTGCAAGGCTGGCAACTTCGTCGGGAGTATCGGTTGTAATAGCCGACGGTCGGGAACCTGATATAATTTCCAGGATCGTTGCCGGAGAGAAAATCGGGACTCTCTTTACGCCTGCCACCGGCATCGTGGAAAGCCGGAAACGCTGGATGATGAGTGGCCTGTCCACCAAAGGGAAATTAATAGTAGATTCAGGGGCAGTAGAAGCTCTAAGAAAGCAGAATCGCAGCCTCCTGGCCGCAGGAATTACCCAGACCGAAGGGAAATTTCAACGTGGTGATATAGTGAATATATACGATCCTGAAGGTAATCATATCGGCTGTGGAATTACTAATTATAGTGCATCTGATACCACCGCAATAAAAGGTATACACTCAAAAAGTATCGTCGATATCCTAGGGTATGACTACGGTTCAGAGGTTATTCACCGTAATAATCTGGTAATTATTTAAAGTATATAGGAGGTAATTTTCCCCCTTTGAAAAAGGGAGAAGTAATCAGCCGACAACATTCTTTGTGTATGGAGGAATATTAAAATAGAAAGTATCCAAACCAACACACTTTACCACGGAGATAACCTTGAAATAATACGCAGGTATATACCCACTGAGTCCGTTGACCTTGTATACCTGGACCCGCCTTTTAACAGCAATCGTGATTATAATATTTCATACCTGACAAGCGAAAGTAGATCAACGAGAAACCGGAAAGCGTTTTCCGATACATGGAGATGGGATGAAACCTCAGAACACATTCTGACTCAAATCAGAGACTCATCACCTGAACTGCATTCACTGGTTAGCGGACTAGTAAAAGGTATAGGAAGCACACCGGTGGCTGCGTACCTGGTAATGATGACTCCACGGCTGCTGGAAATTTACCGTGTATTGAAAACTTCAGGATCGCTATATCTCCACTGCGATCCCATTTCCAGCCACTACCTGAAAATCATACTCGACCGGATATTCGGGGTGAGACATTTCAGAAACGAAATCACCTGGTCATACAAGGGCGGAGGAAGATCCAACAAACACTTCGCCCGTAAACACGACACAATATTCTTTTACACCAAGAGTGACACATGGACATTCAATTACCAGGATATCATGGTAGACAGGACGAACCAGACATACTTCACCGATGAGAACGGTGACAGGTACTGGCTGAAATACGGAAAACGTTATTACCTGAAACATGAAGGCAAGGTACCTGAAGACTGGTGGGCGGATATAGACCCGCTGCATGGACCGTATAATGAAAGACTCGGTTATCCCACGCAGAAACCCATGGCTCTGCTAGACAGGATTATCAGGGCAAGCTCAAGCGAGGGAGATATTGTCCTGGATCCTTTCTGCGGTTGTGGGACAACCCTGGTAGCGGCTGAACAACTCGGTAGAAAATGGATAGGGATAGATATTTCAACCGACGCAATAGAAATTACAGAAAAACGTCTCGGGGAAGCATTTCCGGGTATCAAACTCGAGACAAGATAACCCGGTTAGTTCCTGTTACTCCACCTCCAGCAGCTTGAATTCACTGACTGCATCATAGATTCTTGTTGCTTTGACATCCAGGATTTCATAGATAACGGCTTCGGCTACCAGCCATGTCGTCACGCCAGGTCGCAGACAGCCGGTCAGGGTCTTACCGGAGCGTCCCAGCGCCCCGTGAATATGAAGTACCGGTTTCCCTGCTTCATCAGGAGCTAATACCCCAACTCCTGCTACTTCATGCGCTCCATCGACCGGCAGCAGGACCGGTTCCGGGGGCATTTCATCGGAACGGCGCGGTCCGACCACAACCTCACCACTGCCTATCCCACCTACAAGAACAACCTGGCCGACCGATATCCCCTTATCTTCCGCAAACTTTTCTAAACATTCGGGTACAATATCGCCATCTTCAAGTCGAATAACAAATACCCGACCGATTCGCCCTTCACTTACTTTCATATCTACCCTCCCCTGAACGAGAATCTCTCCCGGTTTTTTCAACTTTGATATTAGCACAATGTGGAATACCTCTTCATATCCGCTCGAATATGGAGTAAAATGATGACTCGATATTCTTTTATCAAGGTTTTTCAATGTATATTGAATTATTCGATATAAACAGGCATGACGTTCATGAAGTGAAAGAAATATTATTCATGGCGACTGGCAATCCAACGTCTGAAAATCTTGACTCATTATTATTCGAATACTATTCTAACGATAATCACTCACTCTTCATCTGTAAGGAAAACAATATTATTACCGGAATAATAGGAATCGACTGTTCTGGAAAGCCATTAGGTTTCATAAAGCACCTTGCCGTTTTACCGGAAAACAGGCGCCGTGGCATCGGCGGACACCTGATAAATGAAACAGCAAAGGTACTCGGACTATCTATAATAGAACTTGAGACCGACCAGGACGCGGTGGAATTTTATATTGCATGTGGTTTTTCCTCAAAAGAAATTAAAAGTAAATATCCCGGGATACGGCGGTTCAGGTGCGTTAAGAATATGATAGAATGATACATCCACAATAGTAATGTCTCCGGACCAGTGAGAGGAAAAGAATGGCTCTTGAACAATACCAGAGTGATATGGAGACCTGCTGCCGTTGTTCGGCGTGCAAGTTTATTCCACTCGAAAAGGTAAAAGGGTACCAGCCAGTCAATATCTGCCCCAGTATCACCTATAATGATTTTCACGCCTATTCGGGTGGCGGAAGAATGGGAATAGGGGTAGCCATCCTGGAAAACAGGCTTGAATTCACCGATAAACTGCTGGACGTGGTTTATAATTGCATGACCTGTGGCGGTTGTGATATCTCCTGCAAATACGCAATGGACATGGAGGTATTGAAACCGATACTCGAGACAAGGATAAGGTGTGTCGAAAACGGTTACACCCTGCCTGCCCTTGACCGGTTGGTCGCCAGCCTGCGTACAAAGGGGCACATGATACCTGGAACAAAGACCAAGCGTGGAGACTGGATGGAAGGAAGAGTAACTAAAGATTATACAACCGAGAAATGCGAGGTTATTTACCACGCCGGATGCCGTACCTGCTACAACGAAGACATGTGGAAAGTAGCTCAGAATACCATCGACCTTCTGCAAAAAGCCGGAACGGATATAGGCATAGCCGGAGACACTGAGTCGTGCTGCGGTGGCCGTGCATATCAAATGGGATACAAAGAAGATACCGTCAAGCAGGCAGAGAAGAACATGGCCGTTTATAAAAAAGCAGGAGTAAAAATTCTGGTTACAGGATGTGCCGACTGTTATCATGCTTTCAAGGTACTGTATGATGAATACGGTCTCAAGGGAAACCTTGAGGTTCTTCATACCACAGAATATCTCGCCAGGCTGCTTAGTGAAGGTAAAATGAAACCCGGCAAAACGATAAACATGACGGTCACCTATCATGATCCGTGTCATCTTGGCAGACTGGGAGAGCCATACATTCACTGGGAGGGAAAGCAGATACCCGGACATATAAGGATATTTAAGCCGCCGAAGGAATTCCGTCGTGGAACATTTGGAATCTATGAAACTCCCCGGGAAATTCTCAGGAGCATTCCAGGCATAAACCTGGTCGAAATGCAAAGGACAAAGGAATATGCATGGTGCTGCGGCGCCGGCGGCGGGGTAACCGAATCCAATCCGGAATTCGCGGCCTTTATCGCAGGTGAACGTGTCAGGGAGGCTGAAAACACGGGTGCAGAAGCTATAGCGACCGCCTGCCCGGGATGCGAGACCGGTTTTGGCAAGAGCATTAACGAAAACGGCAGCAGACTGAAAGTATATGACGTGATCGAGTTGCTGCACGCAGCCGTAATCTAAGAGGTGAGTCGAACGATGGCATTAAGCAAAGACCAGTACGCGGCATTTGAAGATATAGTAGGGACGAAATACATATCGTCGGATCCGGTTATCCTCGATTCGTACTCATGGAGATCGGGACTGCTGGCAGGTATGGAGAAATTCACCCCGAGATTCGAAGCCATCCTGCTGCCATACAGTACGAAAGAAGTCCAGGCAATCGTAAAACTATGCAATAAATATAACCTCCAGTTTAAGGCATCAAGCACCGGCTGGGGAGTATATAACGATGCCCCCGGACCGGGAGTGGTCAGGCTGGACCTGAGAAGAATGAGCCATATCCTGGAGATCAATGAAAAGAACATGTATGCCGTGGTCGAACCGTACGTGATCGGCGCCCAACTGCAGGCCGAATGCATGAAACGAGGATTTATCTGCAATCAGTGCGGTGCCGGCGCCAATTGTTCGGCACTCCCCATTGCTGCCCACCAGGGAGTCGGGCATCTGAGTCAGAGTGCCAGCTATGGTGAACGCAACCAGCTTGCTCTGGAGTGGGTCACTCCCGATGGCGAGGTAGTCCAGTTCGGTTCACTCGGCTCACTGGATGAGTGGTTCTGCGGTGATGGTCCGGGACCTTCCCTGAGAGGGATCGTCAGAGGTAATGTCGTACCTCTCGGTGGACTGGGAGTGTATACCAAGGCGGCAACCAAAATCTATCACTGGCCTGGACCCGACACGTTCCCGGTAGAAGGAATTTCACCCCATTACGCACCGAGTAAGATACCGCCGCATTTTATGATCGGATTTTATTCGTTCCCTTCCCTGGAACAATTGATCCTGGCTGTCCAGAAGATCGGTGAGAGTGAGATATCCTATGAACTGATGGGCTTTAACGCAGCTATGGCAGCGTCGAACATGGCTACGAGTAACGAGGAAGATATCAGGCTTTTCAACGAATTCAGGCGGATGGTACAGGGACCCTGCTTTATGATAATCATCGCCGGTAATTCTAAAAATGATTTTAATTACAAGATTAAAGTTCTGGATCTCATAATTAATGAAACCGAAGGTAAATCACTGGAAAAGATGGTAGAAGATCCGAAGGTTGCCGGAGGTTGCTTGTGGCGATGGCTGAGAAGTACTGGCTCGATAAGAGAAACCTTCCGTGCCAGCGGTACGTTCGGCGGCGAAGTCGGCGGTACGGATGTATTCCCTCTGATGGCCGAGTATATAAATATCACCGCCCGAGCAAAGGATGATCTTATTAAACGAGAGCTGGTATATAACGACGATACCTCGCCGTTTACCCAGTCATTCGAACACGGCCACTACGGGCATGGCGAGTTATTAATAAGGTATCACCCGAACCCCGAGACGTTCAGGGCATTGACCGAGGAATTCATGGCACAGGCTAATGATACAGCAATAAACAAGCATTTCGGTGTTCCAGCACATGTTTTCGGCGACAATTCACACGACTTATACGGTCCGAATGCGTCCAACTACCATAAATGGCTGAGAGAAATAAAGAAAACCTTCGATCCTAATAATACGTCTGAAGGCAGTTTTTATATAACCGATAAGTAGTCGGAAATTTTTTGGTCCAGGAGTAGTCCGATGAGTAAAGCAATTAATGAACTTGAAGTTAAAGGAAAGGCAGCCAGGGAAGCATCCCGCAGGTTGGCTTATATACCTGCCGATGTCAAGAACACCGCCTTAAATAATATTTCCGATGACCTGAAATCAAAGAAGGATGAGATATTATCTTCCAATAAAATGGACTGTGATGCTGCGAAAGGATCGGGAATGGGTGATGCCATGCTGGATCGTCTGCTACTTACTCACGACCGGCTTGACGGGATGGCATTGGACGTTATGTCCGTTGCAGCACTGGCGGATCCTGTGGGGGAAATATTCGACATGCGCACTCTCCCCAACGGTCTGGTGGCAGGCAGGAAACGCGTACCGTTGGGAGTACTAGGAGTCATTTACGAAAGCCGACCTAACGTTACCGTGGATATCTCGGCACTCTGCATAAAATCCGGTAATGCCGTTATCCTGCGTGGCGGAAGGGAAGCCATCCACTCGAATACTGCACTCACCGGCCTGGTAAGTAAAGCGGCAGAAAGAGCCGGGATGCCTGCTGGCATGATACAGTTCGTTGAGAACACCGATCGTTCTCTGGTCGAACATATGTTGAAAATGAACCAGGTAATAGACCTGCTGATTCCGCGTGGAGGAGCCGGACTGATAAAGTATGTCCGGGAAAACGCGACGATGCCGGTGGTAGCCGGAGGAATTGGCGTATGCCACACCTATGTAGACCTGGCTGCCAATCTGAAAAATGCCGCCGCAATAGCCTATAATGCCAAGGTACAAAGGCCGACCGTCTGCAATGCGTTAGACACGCTGCTGGTACATGCAGATATAGCCGAAACATTCCTGCCGATGGCAGCCGCCGAACTCGCCAGGGCAGGTGTTGAAATGCACTGCGACGGCAGGGCAATGGATATTTTAAAATCGAACTCATCTCTGAAACTGGTCGATGCGGTGGAAGAAGACTGGGGAAAGGAATACCTAGCACTCATTGCCGCAATCAAGGTAGTGGACTCTCTGAACGAAGCCCTCGATCATATAGCACGGTATGGTTCGGGACATTCCGAAGCTATTATTACCGAGGACTACACTGCCGCAACGAGATTTCTGAACGAGGTGGACGCCGCTTGCGTCTACGTGAATGCCAGTACACGATTTACCGACGGCGCACAATTCGGCCTGGGGGCGGAAGTAGGGATTAGTACCCAGAAAATGCATGCTCGGGGTCCTCTGGGCGTAAAAGAACTGACTACCTATAAGTGGATTATTTATGGTAATGGACAGGTGAGACCTTAGATATTAACTGATACCTCTTATCCCTGCTGCTGCCAGGGCTTTTTTCTGGAATTCGAACAACTCCTTTATTCCTTTATCCGCAAGTGAGAGTACGGAATCCAGGGTCTCCTTGGTATAGGTCTTGCCTTCGGCGGTTCCCTGTACCTCGATGAATTCTCCATTGCTGTTCATGATGATATTGAAATCAGCACCTGCCTGGAAATCTTCGTCATAACACAGATCGAGGAACAGATTGTTATGAACGATACCGACACTTGTTGCAGCAACAGCATACCGTAAAGGTATGTTTGATAGTATCCCCATATCGGCAAGCGTCTGCATTGCCAGGTAAAGAGCAACGTAGCTGCCGGTAATTGCAGCCGTTCGGGTGCCACCATCAGCCTGTATTACATCACAATCGACCTGTAGCGTTCTTCCACTCAGAGCGTTAAGGTCCGTTACCGCCCGTAAAGAACGACCAATAAGTCTCTGTATTTCCTGGTTCCTTCCGGAGATTCTTCCCTGTACGGAGTCACGAGGTGTCCGTGTCACCGTCGCTCTCGGCAGCAT
>DUFA01000079.1 GCA_011191975.1 Dehalococcoidia bacterium | reverse complement strand
GAATGTCATTGCAAGACTCGGCGTCAACAGCCGAGATGTGACAATCTCAATAAATCGATTAGCTGTCATCCTAGGCCCTGATGAAATCAGGAGTAAAGGATCCCGCCTGATGTTTGAAGGAAATTCTTCGTCCACCTGCAGTGGTCTCGGGATGACACACTCGGGAAATTATCACCGCGAAATCAGTATTACTTTATTTCACCTACTCCTTGCTCAGGAGCTTTCTTCTTCGCCAGAGCTGATGTCTGCAATGGTACCCGGCCGGCTGATACCACCACCCTTATCGCTTCGTCTACACTGATATTCGTTTTTATTATTTCCTCTTCTCTGACCACTTCCATAAAGCCTGAAGTAGGATTTGGCGAAGTTGGGACAAAGACTGTATAAAACTTCTCGTCGGAATGATCATGCAGCTCATTGGTTATAAATCCCAGCGAATGTATACCTTTCCTCGGGTATTCGATAAAAACAACCTGCATGAACCCGGTTTGTCTCGGTTCAGAAAAACTCTGGATGATCTGCCTGATACCACGGTAAAGCTGACCGAACACGGGAAGCCGGTCAAGGTAACTTTCAATAAACGAAATGACTTTTCGTCCCAGGATACTGCTGGCAATAATACCCGCGATATAGGCCAGTACTATAACGATCGCAACACCTATCCCCGGAAAGTTTATCCCCCAGGTACTCCGGATAATGGGTTGCAGTATATTATCGACGCTGTTAAACGCCCAGACCAGTATCAGAATAGTAGCAATAAGGGGTACAAGTACCAGGATACCGAGTAATAGTTTGTTCCTCAGGTGTCTGATAGTGAAAAACAGAGGAAAAAATATTTTACGAATCATTTTCCTGCTCCTCGTTGGTGCAGATATAATTCAGTTTTTATATTAACATGATACACTAAAACAAATCTGATTTCCTGCACCAACTGTTATGGCATTTCTTATTCGAAAGTATCAACTTTTAGATATATATCATATCTTTCTTCTCATATGTGTTGTACCGTAATTCTAAGATTATTGTTTCGAACAATATGATACTGGCTGGAGAACAAAGGAAAAAAGATAGTAGCTATGCTACGGGATAGAGGAATACGTAACCGTCCAACATTGCTTCTTCAGGATTTACATACATCCGGCGATTGTGCAGTATAATAAAAGAGGAGATGTGGTTATGTTCAGTTTATTGAAAGAAGACATCCGGACGATTTTCGCAAAAGACCCGGCAGCAAGGAGTGTACTTGAGGTTCTTTTCTGTTATCCGGGATTTCATGCATTGCGATTTCATCGTGTATCACATTTCCTCTGGACGCACCGGATGAAATTCCTTGGCAGGCTTCTATCTCACCTCGCCCGTTTCCTGACAACGATAGAAATACATCCCGGCGCCAAGATCGGCAGACGATTCTTTATTGACCACGGGGCTGGAGTGGTCATCGGTGAAACAGCCGAGGTAGGAGACGACGTACTTCTGTACCAGGGAGTAGTTCTTGGCGGCACATCACTTAAAAAGGAAAAACGTCACCCGACGGTCGGTAACAACGCGGTTATCGGCACCGGAGCTGTGGTGCTGGGTGCGATAACGATAGGTGATGATGCCAGGATAGGCGCAGGATCTGTGGTGGTCAAATCCGTACCTCCCGACTCAACAGTAGTCGGAATACCCGGAAGAGTGGTTGAAACTAAACACGAGCAGGTAGTTGACCTTGAACATGGTAAACTCCCTGATCCCGTAGCGGAAGCGATAAGGATAGTCCTGAAACAACAGGAAAAACTTGCCCTGCGGCTGAAAAAGCTGGAAGGGAAAATGGACGGTCAGTACCTGGCTGAGATTGAAGCTGAACTGGATGAATTAAGCGAACTATCCAGGGGTTTCGATGGCGGATAGTCCCCTCTTCCTGTCTTATTGTCCTTCAGGCTGAATGGCCTGCCAATATGTCTGGTTGGCTTCGGAGTGAGTAGAATGGCAGGAATGTAATAATCCTCACACATTTACAGATCCTTGCGTCTTTACAACTACCTCTCACAGATTTCCTTATTGCACATGGTATCTTTCATGGTTATCGTTATTTTCCTCCGGTAGTGTCACTTTACTAAATATTTCGCTTCCAGTCTATCGTAATATAATTTCCAGGAATATAATGAAGTAATAACACCAAATTAACACCTTCAGGACAGGGTACGAATACACAATGATTTCGATAATTACTCTTGCCATAGTATTCGTACTCATTGCTGTCAGAAAGATCGGGAATATCCGGTTTCAGATATGGCAGATAATGCTTCTCGGAGCGATTACAGTCCTGGTCACATTGCAAATAACTCCCCTTGCAGCAATTAAATCGATAGACATCGATGTCATGCTCTTCCTTTTTGGGGTCTTCATTATCGGTCGGGCTCTGGAAGAAAGCGGCTACCTCTCCAGTGCCTCTTTCCGTCTTTTCAGCAAGGCAAAATCCCCGGATATCCTCTTATTAACTGTAATTTTCAGTATGGGGCTTCTCTCGGCGTTCCTGATGAACGACACGATGGCGATCATAGGCACGCCGGTTGTCCTTTTATTATCCCGGCGTACCGGAATGCAGACAAAAATTCTTCTGCTTGCCCTGGCTTTTTCAGTCACGACCGGGAGTGTTATGAGCCCGGTAGGCAATCCCCAGAACCTACTGATCGCTATTCACGGAGATATATCGAATCCGTTTGTTACCTTTTTTAGATTCCTTTTTATCCCGACCATACTCAACCTTTTCGCCACCTATCTACTGCTACGCCTGTATTTCAGAAAGCATTTCAATATCATACCGGTCATTTCTAGTTCCGAGCCAGGAATCGATCATAAACTGGCCAGGTATGCTAAGATTTCACTAGCGTTGTTCCTTATTCTTATCCTGATAAAGATTATTACTGTATTCGCTGGTATAAAAATCGATTTCAGATTGACATATATTGCACTGATATCAGCATTACCCATTGTCCTGTTAAGCCGCCGGAGGATCGAAATGATTAGAAACATCGACTGGTCTACGCTGGTGTTCTTTGCAGCGATGTTCGTACTGATGGCAAGTGTCTGGAATACGGGTATATTCCAGGAAATACTTGAATCCATGAACCTGGATATCACATCGAATGGAACGATCATTGGCATAAGTATCCTGTTAAGCCAGCTGATATCTAATGTTCCGATGGTTGCCCTGTACCTGCCGGTAGTTATAGGAATGGGAGGTTCGACATCTTCATTAATGGCGCTGGCCGCCGGGAGTACCATCGCCGGGAACTTGACGATTCTCGGGGCGGCCAGCAACGTGATCATCATCCAGAACGCGGAGACATCAGGTGGAGTCACCGTTACTTTCTGGGAATTCCTGAAAATAGGCTTGCCGCTGACTGTGGTTAATAGTGCGGTTTACTGGCTTTTCCTGTCGATATAACACACCTTTACCTGACCAGCACCAGCGTTAGCGGAGCTCCTTCGTCGGGTCTTTTCGACATGTACAGCAAATTATTATAAGCTGCCTTGATAAAAACGTATATCCCCAAATTCCACAGATCCAGGTATATCAGGTAATCAACGTAATTCTTTTTTACAGCCGGGAAGTTACCGGCATGCATGGCAGAGATGATTCCTGCCAGTTTCTCGATATCAGGTGTACTTTCATCAAGAAGAGGTTTGAATACTTCATCCTGCAACTGTTTCAATTGCTTCCTGGCAAAGATATTAAACTGCGGATTGTACTTTCCATCCTCTTTCGATACAAGTCTTTTCTGAACAGCCTGGGACAGCATTTCCTTTTCGTCACCGGTCAGGTTATCGATACCAAATCCGGGTTCCAGCAGACTGCAAAGGAGTCTGTGCCAGGCTCTCCTGGTATAAACGTCTCCGTTTATAATATCGGGATGGTATTCACTGGCTGAGAAATTATACAGCCCCAGCCAGTAGTATGAGTCCGATTCTCCTTCCGTAGCACAGCGGTCAGAAACTATGCCGTAAAAATCTTTCCATTCCTCCGGCCTGGTATAACCGTCAGGATCGATTTCCTGGTCATCCGACAGATCATTGCCGATGACATGGTATCTTCCTCCGTCCGGTCGTATTTCGATGTCATCAGGTTTCTTGTATCTCAGCGCTGTTTTACTATTCCTGCTGAAGTAACTCAGAAACAGCATTATCATCGACCACAACAATCTATCCATTCCAAAATCGACTCCATAGAAACCAATATCTCGTATTTCTGACTCTTTATCCCGCAGTCCAGTAACAACTTTTTCTACAAGCTGGCTCCCTGCTCCGCTTGTATAGAGTTCGCCGATTACCTGCTTGTGTCGTTTCCCGATTATGGGAATTATAGTTGAGTATTTTCTGGCTTTAATATCGAGAAATTCCCTCTTCTCAAGCCAGTCGAGTTCGGACTCCAGGTATGCTCCGGGAATACCGGTCAGCTCTGCCAGTTCATCTATCTTTTTCGGCGTTCTCGCGCAGAGAAGCAGCAGGTTCTGCCTGATAAGGTTGTCATTTACCTTGGCTGTGTCGGGTTCGTCGGCAGGAAGACCTGAGATACCGAGTTTCAGCCTGCCCGGTCTGTAGACGTATGATGTTTCCGTTTTCATTTCATCCAACTCCCTTTTTAACCGATTCCGGGCTTCGAACAGGTGTTTTTTCACTGCACTTTCCGATATTTCCAGCCTTTCCGCGACCTTCCTGACGGACAGCCCTTCCAGGTAATAGAGGATCATCGATTCTCTCTGGATTTTACTCAGGTCGGCAATTTTCCTCTTCATCCGTAAAATCTCCGACCGCAGAAAGTCGTTTTCGGTCAGCTTATTTATGACATTGATGTCAGAAGGCATAGTTTCATCCAGAGGTAAAATCTCGTTTACCCGTTTGAGTTTCCTCAGGTAATTACACCAGCAGTGATGAGCTACCTTCCAGATAAAGTTGTCCATCTTCAGGATTTCGTTTCCCTTTGAAAGAAAAACGAAAACCTGTAACAGGACTTCCTGGGCAAGGTCCTCACCATCCTGGCGGTTACCTGTCTTCTTCACCGCCCACCTGAGTAGTATACCGGCATACTTCTCGGTTATTGAGCTAAAAATTTGCTGCCGTTCCGTTTCTTTCACCCGTTCGACCTTCATACCTTGATAGTAACGGGAGTTTCTGATCGGTTACTTTTTTTGTTCGTATTGAAATACATCCTCGAGGGGGACATTGAATACCATGGCTATTTTAAAGGCAAGTTCTATGGATGGAACATACTTGCCCTGCTCCAGGGCGATGATTGTCTGACGGGTGCAGCCGGCTCGGTTGGCCAGTTCTTCCTGGGTCATTTCGTCGTTATCGAATCTTAGTCGCCTGATACGGTTCTTTACGCTACCCATCTCGGTTCATACTCCAGTAACCGGCAACAATTCCCAGTGACTGGGCGAGAGGACTTATTATCAATATGGACATAAATATCAGGTTCAGGTACTCGATAGGAACCTGACCCTGGTCACTGTAAGCCTCAGTGAGTCCAATAGTCCAAGCTGCTAGCGAAAGCACTATGATTACCCATTGAATGGATCGTGACTGCTCTATTATTGATTTATCTCTCTCATCGATCTGTGTAGGTTTCCTGAGGGAAATATTAACCAATATCAGGTAGATGAGTGGAACGCCTATAACTGCCGCATATAAGACCATCCTGGAATTTAAATTATCGAAAAATGCAGGGACATCTCCATGGATAACTAGAACGACGATAACAGCTGCGGCCAGCACTATCCCCACAGCCAAGCTATACAATGCTCTTTTTTGTAATGGTGCCATTTTCTCATCCTCCCATTCAAAGTAATCAGTAACAGACATATTGTAAGTTATAAATTACTTAATGTCAAGTATTTCTTACATTAATTGTTAACGTTCTACTTTTTTGTCACCCTTTGACTGTTCAGGGAAAATGTCACCACGGAAGGAAAAGTGACAATGAATCAGAAAGAACAGACAAGTTTTAGGACACCTAAAAAGGTAGAGAAAGGAGAGATGAAAGGGAGAGAAGCATCCGAAATAACGATACCTATTCTATTTTCAAGATACCAGTCGATTTTCAAAATACACTATTCCAGCTTTCTTAATTTGGGAAAAAAGATATAGAATCCGATACTGACAGCCGAAAGAAAAATAGCCATCGATCCTACCGCCCACTGCACGCCGATAGTATCCACCAGGATGCCGGCAATAAACGTGCCTAAACTCGCCACCGAAGCTCCCAATGCCGTGAGACTCTGTACCCGACCTCGGTAACCGGGATTAGCATAATTCTGGATAAGCGCTCCTGTCAACGCTCCGTGCATGACAGGCCCCATACCTATGAACGGCATCATAGCCAGCGAAAGTCCATACCACCGTGAAAAGGAAAATACTATCAATGGTACACTCATAACGATACCACTGAAAAGTAGGAGAATTCCCCTTTTTCGATTAGGGAGTGAAGCGATTATCAACGAACTTATCGCAGCCCCGACTCCCGATACGGTCATGAGAACACCAAGTCCAACCTCTCCTACTTCTAATATATCCTCTGTAAATACCGCAGTTAGCTGCTGGTACGGCATTCCGGATACCATGTGACACATGGCAAAGACAACGATGAGTAAAAATACTGTTTCCTTGCGCACGTACCGGAAGCCTTCGATAACATCTTTAAAGGTATTGCTTTCTCCCCTAGGAGTTATCTTGCGTGTTCGCGGCAGTAAAAAAGTGAAAAAAGTGGATAACGCATAAGTACCCGTCATAACAAAATACACCAGAGAAAAACTATAGGTGCTGATCAAAAAACCCGCCAGTGTTGGTCCCAAAAGTTGAAAAGCAGTCTGGCCGACCGTTGTCAGCGAAACTGCATTCATCACTCGTTCTTCACCAACGATCTCCGGAATTATCGCAATACGCACCGGCATCATCATTCCCATGACTGCTCCCTGCCCGACTGCGGTCATGAAAAGCACCCACCATGAACTGGAATCATCCGCGTTCAGATATCCCGTTGCCAGTGAAATCGCCAGGCAAAAAGTGATTACCCCAGTGATAAACTGACTTACTATCAGCAGGCTCCTTTTCTGGATACGGTCGGCAAGAGCCCCGCTAAACAGGCTCATCAGGAGTTGCGGCACTACCTGCACCAATGCCAGCATCCCTATCATCGTACCCGAACCGGTCAGCCGATAGACCAGCAGTGAACGGACCATCATCTCCATACTCATCGCTGACCATTGCCCGATGTGAGAAAGAAATAATATCCGGTATGCCGGAACCTTGAAGGACTCAAATGTCTTTATATTGCGTAATGACGATCGTTTTTTCCTGGTAGTATTATCTGATCCCATACTCTTGCTTTCTTGTTCACTTTTTTGTAAATCAATAACATTGGGAAAACCACAGCGACATCAAACGCTTTCAGTAGTCTACGTGAACTAGTATTTTCCTTCAAGTAGTGTTGGACAGACTATCACGGACGAATATATTGCTATCAATTAATTCCAAAGTCTGCCTTAAGTAGACCCGTCCAAGGCGAATTGAGTGTGAATCTCGAATGATAAAACAGTGGAAAATAACCTCGCGAATTTTCGTCAAAACAGTATCTAATGTTGCCAATCGAGTATACTTATAACGGTTCAATTATTTTTATTTAAATCTGCGATCATCCTCTTCATCGGCCTGTCTTCTCAACCCTTCTTCAGCTGCCAGCAATTCATCTTCATCGGCAATGAAACTGTCATCCGAGAGAATTATTTCCTCTATGTCCTGTGTCGGTTCTTCAATGTAAAATTCTCTTTCACAATCCAGGCATTTACAGGTCACGTACCTCTGACCTCTCCAAGTTCTGATATAATCAGGCTGCTCTGATGTTGGAGAAAAAGCTACTCTGGTATTCATACTTCCGCAATACTGGCAAAGCGGTCGCAACTGATTATTTGTACTTGCTTTCTTTTTTCTGAACGGCCACATAACAACCTCATTGTAACTTACAGGAAAAAGAGATTCTATATACTTACTTTACGTTAATCTATAAAAAGGAGAAGAACCATAACTCACTAAAAAGATTGATATGGATAACTGGAATCAGTTATGTTATTAACTATCAATAACATAAGGAACTTGGGGGTTTATCAAGATGAAAGTACAGTACCAGGGGAGGCAGGTTGAAGGAAAGCCTGTTGAATTCTTGACGCGAAAAGAAGACTTCAATGAATATCAGCTAACTGATGGAAAGATACTCAAGATCAAGATGGTTGTCACACGCATAATTAGATTAGAGGAAGAGAAAGCGCCGGACGGTAATCCGATATACCTAATACAAAGCCAGAATGTGGTTGCGCCGATCGATTAGTAAAAAAACACGACCCGAAATAATGTGTTGTTTTATCTGGACATGATATTATCTCAACACCTTGATTCTTCTTTTTACCCTTTTCCCCGGTTACGAGTTCACCCCCTTTCCCTGACAGGGACAGAGGGTGACTCGAAAATGGAATTATTCTCTTTCATACTCAGTTATGTCAACCGCAACCAGTACTATTAAGTGGTTATCCTCTTCTCTAAACAAAACTGTGCTTCAGAAAATTAATCCCTTTAATGAAAATGGTATTTTCGAACCACCCTCTTTCCATTTGGAGAGAGGGTGAGTTCGTAACCGGGAGTGAGGATAAAAAAGTAAAAACAGTATCTCAAAGAAAGACCATATAGGTAATACAAAACAGAAGTATGCAGCATAAATTAGATGATTAGTCTTCTTTCTCAGGCGGCATTATATATAAGTTAAAGTTTTTCCTGTTAACCTCTCTTACCTTGGCTTCTTTCCATTTCGGAACGGTAAAAACCTCCGAGACAATCCTGGTTCCCGGTTTAAGTTCAAGCTCGAACTTCGGTCTTAAAGCACGCAATGCTTCGGGAAAGAGATAACAGAGTATCACGGTAGCTTCTGACAGATCATGGTCTAAAAAATCACCTTCTATAAAGGTAACCTTGCTGTCCAGTCCCTTTTCTCTGGCTAACTCTCTTGCCTCGTTTACCTTCTTCGAGTCGATATCGATACCCACACACTTACCGGCACCCTTTTCAAGAGCTGCGAAAAGTAACCTGCCGTCACCCGAACCAAGATCATACACGACATCTGAGGAAGACACAGGCGCAAGCTCAAAAAAGCCGTTGATGAATTCTGACATTGTTGGAACCCAGAGTACGAATTTGGGCATTTTTCTTACCAGATTACTAGAGTATTATTTACCAAAAAATCAAACTTACTATTGTGTCTGACTTTCAGTTATTTTTGCTATGTCGAAAGAGGAAGTCGTATCCGAAATCAGCCCGGGGCTCGAGGCCGTTAACTTATACTTGCCGTCAATCGGGCTGATTGAAAGGTAATTAAAGGTAACCAATCCGTCTTTCACCTCCAGGGTGGTAGTTCCTGATAATACTGCGCCCGGTGTACCGTAATCAGGCGTGATACTTACAGTCACCTCTGCGGTTGAATCGGTGGCAATATTACCGAAGGCATCCTTTACAGCAACCCTGACGGAAAATCGTGAACCAAGTCCGGCAGCCACAGGCTCAGTGATAAAATCAAGTATGATTCCCTCATTGGGTTCCACATCGAACGAATTACTCAAGGATGAACTCAACCCGGGGCTAATCGCCGTCAGACTATAGTTAGATCCAGCTGAAACTATTATGAGATCATTGAATGTTGCTATGCCGTTTACTGCATTAACAGTTGTTGTTCCATACAAATTTGCCCTGTTATTTGTTACAGCGAGAGTAATGGGTGCAGATGAAGTGGTTACCGTATTGCCATCATTATCCACAATCTTGATCACCGGCTGGGCGGGTAAGGTTAATCCCGCTGTGGTGTCGACAAATTTCGTTTCGAAAACAAGCTTCAGTGTATTATTGGATGAACCCCCAAGAACAGGCAATTCTGTCAGATCAGGGGGTATATCTTCAGTACCTGTTACATTAACGCCGATCAGAATCCCGGCTATAACCAGTATCGCCGTGAGAGCACTGAAAATATATTTCCTCGTCGTTGATACCTGAGCAATTTGATTCCCAATCCTGCTCTGAGACCACCGGGCAAATCTTCCCGAGGTAGGAGTTTCTTCCGGAGTGATTTCGTCATTGATATCTTCAAGGTCTTCTTCCGGGAGATGAACTGCCGGATGCAATCCTCTATAATCGAACCTCACCAGGTACCGTATCTCATGTGAACCTGTCGAGGATTGTGAATCACTCGAAGGAAAATCCTCTACCACTCCAGTTTGACCTCTATATGGCGAATGGGAGGATAACCTTACTCTTACTCTGTCACCTATATTAAACCTTGGCACTTGTTTCCTGTCCTCTGTCGTTAAATATCCTGTTATATAGGTCGATCCCGTAGCCGGTGTCTAGTGGCTCACCCTCGATCAGCTTGTAAGTTCGGGTCCCATCGGGCTTTCTCTCAGCCCGTAAGAACATGATCTCATCCGTTCTTCCTTCATAAAGATCTTGCACAAATTGATATAAGTGTGATACAAAGAAAACCTTGACCTGCCTTTCTGATAAAGCAGCGACTATCTGCCTTGCTATCTCAGATCCTTCTCTCACGTTCGTAGCAGCAAAAGCTTCATTGAGTAAGACAAGAGAATTGGCAGATAAGTGATCGGCTATCTGACTCATGCGGTTAAGTTCATCATCCAGTTTTCCGCTTTCCATCGACACATCTTCCTTACGCTTGAAGTGCGTAAATAGACCAGTGCATAAATTGGCGGAAAAAGAACCGGCTGGGACAAACATCCCACAGTGCATCATCATCTGTGATAAGCCTATACTTCTCAAAAAAGTCGTTTTTCCACCCTTGTTGGCTCCTGTCACTATAACGAGGTTTTTATCGTCGGCACTAATGTCATTCGTCACTACCTGCTCTCTCATGCTTAACGCTAGGGAAATGTCATACAGTCCTTCACATGACAGTTTACGCTTGTCTGCTGTAACAGGCACCGGAAAGCATGTTTTCGCACCCATTTCATCAAGGTGTTTATGCAGGTTAACACATCCGAGGTAGAATGCGAGTTCTGTTCGTAACATGACGAGGAAGTTAAGAATATGCTCTACCGATTGAGCAGCAGCATTGGCTACTGAATTGACTCCACGATTTTTAAACTCACCTAATTTCCTGATTGCAGTCTCATCCTGGTCATTAATACGGAAGGTATATTCTCTTGAGCCTGTCTTGAAAACGCGTTCGAACCATCTTTTCTGTTCTCTGGGTTTGCATAGTACATAATCACTGCCCCGGTTGCCTTTCCCTAACTGCGCACCAATAAGAACTTCATCCTCGAAATTCAGTTCTCTGAGATGTTCCTCGATTTCCAGCAGGTATTCGCCGGTGATTTCTTCCTTGATTCTTATAAAGAAATCTTTAAACCCATCAGATTCAAATTTATCAGCATCCTGATCAGCAATACTCCTTAATGTACTTAAAGTACCAAGAAATACCTGCAAAGTCTCGACAGAACGGGACAACAGTGACCACGAAGAATGGGTAAGACCTGCGGACCAGTGAGACACTCTTTTCTCCCCGATAACACCGACCGCAAGTTTGTATAACCTCTTTATTGTAGAAGTATTTTCTAAACAATCCCTTAGGATTGCCTGTCGGTAAAGAATAACGTCGGATCCGCTACCGATGCTGGACAAAAGGGCACTTTGTGCCACTCGATATAAGAATTCGTCGCCATCAGCCATAGCACCAAAAACAGGATCAAGCTGCAGGTCCTGAATCAGGTCAGGCCCGTTCCAGAATATATTCTGCTCAAGGTTGAAGTCGCGGTCATTAAACATCAAGTAAACATTCATTACTTTATTCGCTCTCTCAAAGAATCGTACGTCAGGCCGTACTTTTCGGCTAGTGCTGTCGCATAGGATAGTCCGAGTGGCGATCTCCTTCTAACTTTATAGGTACGTATTGACGGATCTTCAGGATCTACAATGCTGACCATACTCACTGCCTTGTCACTGTAAGATACCAGTTCCTCGATAAATGTTACCCATATACAAATCAGGTCTATCCTGCTTAGACTTTCCATCACCTTCTCGCCCAGGAAAATGGCATCGTTTAATGTCGTGGAGGTTAACACCTCATTTGCTATGATGATGCTGCGTGATGTAGCCTCGTCGAGTATACCATGAATTCTCGTTAAATCATCTTCCAGTTTACTTCTTAAATCTTCGACGTTTTCTTCCTGTTCGAAATGGGTAAATAGTCTATCGAACAGGAAAAGTTTGGCTTCTTTCCCTGGTACAGGACAACCGAGGCTGGCCAGATAATGGGATTGTCCGAAGGAACGAGCAAACGTTGTCTTGCCTCCCTGGTTTGGGCCTGAGACGACGAATATACGCTCCTTTCCTTCCAGATAATAGTCATTGCATACAACAGGTCTTTGCTCGGACATGAGTTTAATTGCCAGAGCCAGATCGAAACATTCACTCTGGGATATTTCTTTACTTGTATCTACCACTTCAGGATAGCAGAATGTCAACTCTGACGACTTAACGGAATTAATGAGGGTTAAGTAACTGATGTAAAACTGGACTTCGCGGTCAAAAGTTGCAATTGTTTCATCCAAAAAACCTATGTGTTGTTCGCAATATTCATCCAGGCTGTTAAAAACTTCCGGATATAATCGAGCTACTGCACTCAGAATCGATTCCTCGATACCGTTCATCTCTATGGGTTCGGAGAACGTGGTCAGGTAATCTTTAACATTTCCCTGATTAAACCTAGCGAATGTTTCCTCCACGTCCGCACCATAGTCGATCTCCGATTCTCTACGTCTGACAGTAAAGTATTTCCCTTTGATATGTATGCAGTAATCCACTGCAGCGATATCATCTCTCAACCGCTGTGTTTTATCTTTGAGTGAGTTGAAAGTCTCTGAATATGCATAGTCTTTCAGGTATTCTCGAAATGCCAGGAATCCTTGTGATTTCAGTTCCGCTGCTGATAGATCACTATAGAGAGAACCAACCGCTTCGCAGTAGACATCGACCGCGTCCAGGAACCACCGTTGCTTCTGGAGATAGTAGGAAAGGCGGTTACTTCGCATAATGTAATCACGCATCGTACGCATCCTTTTTGCGAAAGCTTCTACTACCAGTGTAAGTTCCTGCTTTTCAAGTTCCCGCATAACGTCGTGACGATATTCAATGGCACTTATTCGTTTCAGAGGATGCCAGAAAAATGACTTCAGGTCGTATTCTTCTTTATCTTTGACAACAGCTTCGACAATCTGATCAAGGTTCAAATCGATGAAGAAGTCCGGTAACTCCGGTTTCGTTACCGGTCTATCCTCGTCCGTCTCGAATAAGATACTTTCAAAATTCATAGATTAACCTGTGTTCAGTGTAATGTAATATTCGCGAAATATTTCAACGCTTCCCTAGAGTTATCAGTGATGATTTCAAGCGTTATCATTCAATTGAATCATAATAACATATTAACTATTGGTGTAGACAAGTTTCAAGTTTGTGAACGAATCCGGGTGAACTCAAAAGACTCCCTGCAATACCTTTAATACTATATATAACGACTTGAAGTACAAGCAGGTTACATCTGTATGAGTAAAATCACCACACTTCGACCAATTTTTTTAGTGATATATTCCTCTATAGTAATAACCAACGTCATTTTCACACTCTCTCTTATTCCTGCGCAAGCGGGAATCTATCTCACTGATCCCAGAGATTGTTGATATCACAGAGATGATAATAATCAAGATTGAGTAATAACATATTATACATGTGGTTGCACAACGCGAAGGCTCTACTACCGAAAAAAGAAACAGGCTCGAAGGTAACTCTCCGAACCTGTCTTTGTGACTAGTGAAGGAGAATGATGTTCTGGTTTAGCTATATCTCAGCGTATTGCCGAGATTCTCAATAGTACCATTACTGTAGAAAGTGAAGTTAATAAAGGCAGTACTTTTTACGTTTATTTACCTCTCGTCGATTAATAAAGTTGAAATTATGATTACTGACAGTATTTAAACGTCACTGGCCCCGGAATAATCGGCATGGTTGAACTGATCCGCATTTGTGATATATATATCTACCGGATTGGTAAAATTTGCGAGTTGTAAGAAGTTGACTACCACCACCTATTGTAACCGTTTCAATAGTCTTGCATAAAGGGCATTGAGCAATATACTCTTCCGACTGCCCGAACAACACGTTTTTAGGTTCTTGTGTTTGAGTAATCGATTCAGGAGATACCTCAGTTGTGTTTACCATGGTCACCTCCCATAAAAATACTGATTCCGACTAGTCCTTTTTTAACCTGATGTCATTTCTTTAATAACAAAATATACCTTTGATACTGGTAGTCGTAATCATCCAAATGGATGATACGCATAGTCCTTTAGTCGGAATAAGTGACTGTTAAACCATAGTTAATGGATATCTAAGGAACTTAACAAAGCATTGTGGATTATTGTGAACGACTTGTGTGATTCGATGCATTGCATTACCCGCTGTGTTCGAATAGAATTAAACTCAGTACCCGCCCATCTGGTTACCTGTCTATTTTCAATAAATATTATGAAATATAGCACTACGTCCTTGCATTTCATAGGATAAGGGGTAGCAAATCGAAATATGATAGAGTCTGAATGGAGACATGTTAATCTGAGATTGTCTATCAGGTATTATTTCTTTATAATACTTCCCAGATGAATAGAGAATTGAAAAATAAATCAACCAAGCTTTATGACGTCGGCGGCTGGTTTATAATTGCGATTGTTTTCGGTATAGGTATCGTAGGAGTAATCATCGATTACTTCTGGAATTACCTTATCTTCCACCTATCGTTACGTCGATTGGACCTGATTATCCCCCTTGGCAAGAAAATAATCTATTGCCTGGTAATTACGGCACTCGGTCTGTTTATCGATTGGCTGTACTACGAACTAGTCTGGGGAACTCTTTCAGTAGGTCCTGTCAGGATTGAAGCTGCTTTCCCGAGAGCCGGTTCCGAGCCTGTGTTGGAAATCATCACGATCTTTATCCCGATGATACTCATTGCATCGGTAAATTATATTGTTTCACGACTATTTCTAAAGGTAACCAACCATGAAGGGCTGGTTATCAGTATCATAATGGGAGTCTTCACTGCACCATGGTTGATAATGGTGTTTGTTGTGACCAAACTATTCACATGACAGAAACACACATCGAAAACATTCTATTCGGCATTTATAAATTAACCATTTTCCCCGATCCGGGCGAAGGCTGAGAGTGACAGGGCGGCGACATGTCAACACCTCATATATCAACCTGGAATAATACCCGCAAAAACAAACTTTTCTCAGTTATATTGATATTTACCTGATTTTGGTGGATTTCACCTTTTTTTACGGTTTCAAAATATGTTACAGAATGGCGTTAACTTCCTAGTGAATGTACGGTAGGCTTGCCTTAGAAGCTAAAAATCGTCAGAGAAAAGACGACCGTTCAACAAGAACCGCTTTATGCGGGAGCAGCCATACCCCTCCAAAAAAACGCCCACCCATTCAGGAATGCCTGTTGTTGTGTATGGCGTACGCGATAGGAGAAGATTCGTGAGATTTCAGACCCTAGTTACACAATTTCGCTAATTTGGAATATTGGTTCAATATCTGTGTAATTTGGTAGGTCTAGTGCAGATTCTTCGCATGTTGGTACAGCTTTTTGAAATTCTTCCATACTGTTGAAATACAAGTAACCTATCGCAATATATGGAGGTGGTGCATTAGGCTCTCTCGTACCAATACCTTTATCTACTTCTAACTTAACTAATCCTAGAGGTTCAAGCATCTGTTGAGCCATTGGCATATGCTTATTCAGGTAGTAGTCCCAATCAAACTTTTTACCAGCTTCGTTTGGGTATAATACTGATATTCTTATCATTTGTTTTCTCCTTTACTTCCCAATCTCTTCGTTATCTCTTCAATTGGTGGGATTGGTGCTATTGTAAAGAGTCATTATAAGCTTGAATAAACTCCTCAGTAGGGGGTAAAACTCCAAGCTTCTGCCAAAAAACTAAGAAATTTGGTGTACCCATCCATTCCACGATTTTATTATCGACTATCCTGACAATATAGGTGTTATTGTTATCTATCTTTTTACCTGTCGGTGGGATACCCACTGTCAGTGTGGCATCCATACAAGGTGCACCTGTATGTGTCCCCGTTACATTAACTATAAAGGCTACCTTATCTCCTTC
>DUFA01000078.1 GCA_011191975.1 Dehalococcoidia bacterium | reverse complement strand
TACTACTGCAACAACATGATGGAGCACTTCTGTGAACGGTTCTCCCCAAGTTCCGGTGCCATGGCGGAATATGCCGTATATAAGGAGAACTGCGTCTTTCCTCTACCGGATGATACTCCACTCGATATAGCAGCGTTCGTCGAACCGGTAGCGGTCGGCGTTCATATGCTGGATATTGCCAATATGAAAATAGGCGATACCGTGATGATTACCGGCGGAGGTACTATCGGCCAGCTTCTGCTTCAGTTCGCGATCCGGTCAGGTGCGTCCAGGATATTACTTTCCGAACCTGTTGCCGAGAAACGCAGGATTGCGAAAGAAATGGGTGCCGATGTGGTCGTCGATCCTCTGAATGAAGACCTGAAAGAAGCGTCGATGAAGTTGACCGACGGCAGGGGCTTCAACGTTTGCCTTGAAGCCAGTGGTATTCCCTCCGTAGCGAAGGAAATGATCCGCCTGGCGGACAGTTGCGGCACCATCGTTTGGTGCGCGGTGTATCCTTCCGAGGCAGAGATAGGAGTGCCGGCTTTTTACATGTACCAGAAAGAACTCACGATTAAATCGGTCCTGGTCTCACCATACTCATTCATCAGGGCTGCCAATATGCTGCCGAAACTCGATCTGCAGCCGTTGATTACCACCTATCCGATAGAGAATGTCGTCCAGGCATTTGCCGACCATAAAGCGGGTAAAACCGTGAAAGTCTTACTGAAAATGTAACCGAGGAAAAGGAGGTTTTTATGACCGAGACAATTCAATGCAGTAATTGTGATATGTTGCTGTACTTCGGTGAAGAGATAGACAGGCGCCTGTACATGAGAGCTATCCCTTCCGAGGAAACCGTGCTGGGTTATTATAACAATACCTGTCCCCAATGCGGTAAAGAGGTATCGGTCGATACCGTGAAAATCGAGAAGAAAGGACGGAAAACATGGCAGCAAACGAAAAGCTAATCCAGGAACTACGTGACAAGTATGTGACCGTTCTCCGGAATATGTTCGAACTGCTCGATAACAGCCTTTCAGGCCATACCGGCGGTTCGATGTCGATGCTGGATATCATCATCGCTCTCTACTTCCATCATCTTAAACTTAATCCTCCCGATTATGACTGGCCTGAACGGGACAGGGTCGTCCTTTCAAAAGCCCATTGCTGTGAAGCCATTTACTCGGTACTGGTAGAGATCGGTTATGTATCCCGGGAATCGTTAAAAGGCTACAACGAATACCGTGAAACATTCCAGGGTCACGCCGACCGCTGGGCGACTCCCGGAATGGATTACTCGGGCGGCTCACTCGGCCAGGGACTTTCCTTCGCTTGCGGCCTGGCAATGGCAGAGAAACTGAAGACAGAGATGAATCCACCGGTGTCCGAGATACCGCAGTTTCTTCCGAGATTGAAGACGAAGCATAATCCGGCGTATCGGACCTTCTGCATTCTCGGCGATGGTGAATGCAATGAAGGTCAGGTCTGGGAAGCTGCGATGTTTGCCAATAAGTATAAGCTCGATAACCTGATCGCGATTGTCGATTACAACAAGTTCAGCCTGGACGGCCCGACCGAGGAGATAATGCCGATGGCTCCGTTTGCCGAGAAATGGGCAGCGTTCGGCTGGTGGGTCAAGGAAATTAACGGACATGATATGGCTGAGATTCTCAATACCCTGGAACTGGCCAATAACCTGTATGGAGACGGCAAGCCGAAATGCATCATCGCCCATACCGTCAAGGGACACGGCATTCCGTCCTGGGAAGAAACTCACGTTCACCTTGCCAGGGGAATCGGTGTTGAAGTAGGCGTCGCAGAAGGGAGAAAGATCTATGGGTAAATACAATCAGTATGTTCAGATAGGCGAACCGGAAGCGCCCAATGCTGGTTTCGAACCGGCAATGATAGAAATGGCCCAGAAAAATGAAAGAGTCCTTCTCGTGCTGGAAGATATGGGTGGTCCCGGACTGAAATGGTTTACACAAAACGCACCAAATAGAATCATCGAATGCGGTGTTGCCGAAGCAAACGCAGCAGTTATATGCGGCGGCCTGGCATCCGAAGGCTTTATCCCGGTCGCCCATAGTTTCGATTTTGCCCTTTTAGCCCGTGCCTACAACCAGATAAGGCAGAGTATCCTGGTCGACCGTTTTAACGTGAAGCTGGTAGGACGCGGCGGTGCCTGGGGTGACACGGGTATTTCACATAACTATGTGGAAACCTTAGGTTTTATGCGCTGCATGCCGAACCTGGTTATCCTTTCGGTGGCCGATGCAGTCGAAGCGAAAAAAGCATTTATCGCAATGATGCAGTACATAGGTCCAGTCTTCATCCGGCAGGAAGCCGGTCCGGTACCTCCCAAAATATATACCGAAGATTATCCTTTTCAGTTAGGCAAAGCTTACTCAATCAAGGATGGCAAGGACGCAACTATCATAGCGACCGGTCTGATGGTTGGTACGGCGATTAAAGCTGAGGAAATCTTGGAGAAGGAAGGTCTGGACGTAGGTATCCTTGATATTTCGACGCTGAAACCACTTGATGAAGACGCAATTATAAAGGCTTCGGTCGAGACCGGAGCCATCGTGACTGCTGAGAATGGCATAACCATAGGCGGTCTTGGTGAAGGCGTGGCAGCGGTTCTCTGCGAGAACGCCCCATGCCCGATGGTACAGTTCGGTGTACAGGATGAGTTCAGCCAGTCAGGTAAAGATTCAGACGATAGAGGTAAGTTGGCCGTTCACTTTGCCCTTACTCCGGAAGACCTGGCAGTTTCTGTCAGGGAAGCGATAGCGAAGAAGAAGTAAAAGTCAGTTTTTGCGACGCGTAAGAAAGGAGCGGTCTACCGCTCCTTTCTTTTAACTTCATGTAAATAATTCATGAAATCCTAAACAATTTCGAATTACTAATATCAAAACACGAAAGTATTTGGGGTTTAGAGCTTTGTAGTTATTTAGAGTTTAGATATTAGAACTTTGAGTTTTCTATTTCATCGGTTCCATCCCCGCTTCAAGCCGGGCGTCGTTAATATGTATCTTGATCGCATCTTCAAGCGGCATGCAAGAGAAACCAAAGTCCTCGATAGCTCTCGCCATGCTGACTTTCCAGGGCAGTCCGCCGCCCCCTCTTCCCATCATCGGCGGATCCGCCGTGCCCATTTCTATCTGGGCGTCGGGGATGTATTTCTTGACAACATCGACCACGTCCTGGACGCTGGTGGGAGGTCCGCCGACATTATAAACAGGATGGGGTGATGAAGAAGCTTTTATTAGTATTTTTGTGAATTCACCGAGGTCGTCAGCGGCAACCAGTGAGGTAAGTCCGGTCATCTTGTATTGAAATTTATAAGGTTTACCGACCGCGGCAGCCGAAGGCATATCCGACCAGTATTGTGCCGGCGATCTTCCGCCGTGTCCGTAACCGATACAAGGACGAACACCGGTGAAGTTCATTCCGTACTGCCGACCATACTGATCGGCAAGTATTTCCGCAAATCTCTTGCATACGGCGTATGAATGACTGGGTACGAGTATATCATCCTCCACCACATCCCGGTCGCCGTAGAAGTCCTGCGGACCATATACGGTCTCGGAACTGGCATAAACAACCCGTTTTACACCCATTAACCGGGCAGCTTCGAAGGCGTTGCACATTCCCAGCGCATTCACCTTGGTGCTGAGTCGCGGGTCTGTATTAACCTCCATTCCCATAATGAATGCCCAGTTTACCAGGCCGTCAGCGGGGTGCAAAGCCAGCGCATTCAGGATATCCTCGAGTTCTGAAACATTTCCACGGACATAATTAAACTTATCCTTGTTTTTCTCGATGGTTTTCATGAACCATTCGGTTGGGGGTGCCAGGTCGACCGATGTGACTCCCGTAACCTCCGGATCTTCAAGCAGGTGGGCGATGGTCTTGCGTCCGAAGAGTCCACTTCCTCCGATTACCATTACCTTCATTTTTCCCTCCTTATATCAAGTCGCTATATTTTGACGGGTATATATTATACCTATGGGGAGAAAGTTACAAACAAACCATGAAATCCTAATACCTAATTTCTAAATCCTAAATTTATCCCAATATCAAATGTTTTTTTTCGAATTTCAATATTGTTTAGGATTTCGTATTTAGAATTTGTGATATTAAAGCATAAGGATTAGGATTTAGTATTTATGATAATATCGGTATTACCAGCGGACCTTCCGGTATAACGGCAATTGATGCGTCTTTTCCGAGTCTCCGGAAGGCATCACCGAGAGCTTTTTCAAAGATGGAAAAAGGTGTCATCATCATATCCCGGATGATTGTCTCATCCATATCGGAGACCACGTAGATATCGTTTTTGCACTGGATATTCGCCAGTATCTGGTTCTGCCACTGGACACCGGTGGGGTGTTCGTCGTTAATGTTGTCTAGTACTTCCTGCGGAGAGTTTGCTGTTCGATGCATTTCGACAAATTCTTCCGGTCCGGCACCGTCGTAACAGGCAGAACATATAATAATGATTCCACCGTCACTCGTGAAATGAGAAGCAGTCTCCATGCCCTTGACCGACTGATAGAGATCAAGATCAAGCGGAGCGCCGCTGTTGGTGGTGATAGTGATATCCACGTTCTTGTCCAATCTCGCTCCCGCGATCCCTTTCGCTATCTCGCAGCCTTTTTCATGTGCCTGGATCATGTCGCCGCCGACGACGTGGGTAATCTCTCCTCTTTTATTCAGGAGGACGTTCACGATGAAGTTAAGTTTCGCAGCCTGCGCTATCTCTATCATGTCTGCGTGAACTGGATTCCCTTTGAGAATGCCTGTCTTAGCCAACGGGTGTTCCAGCATACTACGGCTGTGGTTTTTGTAGGCTGACCGGACGGAGAATACTCCGGGAGCGATACTTTTTCTGCCGCCGGAAAAGCCGGCAAAAAAGTGTGGTTCGATAAATCCGGTACTGATGCGAAAATCGGCTTCGACTACTCTACGGTTAATCTCGATAGGGGTACCTCGTGATGTGGTGCCGGTATTTATACAATTGTTGACATCATGATTCAGAACCCGGTAATGTTCGACGATATACTTCCCGAGTTTTTTCTCCATCTGTGCTCTGTTCAGGGGAGGGTGCAGGCCGAGAGCGAATATGATTGTGATATTGTCACGTACGATTTTCTGTTCGAGTTTCTCGAGAATGGGTGGTAATATCCTGTCCTCCGGGCAGGCGCGGGTATTATCGGTAACTATGATGACTACTTTGTCGTCCTTGTTCACTTTATCGATAAGAGGGGAACTGCCCGTTGGTTTACTGAGAACGTCACGAATAGCTTCTTGTTCATTTTCCAGACCGGGGTGCTGACGAGTTTCTAGAACACTGACCAGGTTATTTTCAGGGATGTGGATAGTCTTGAATGATTCACCGTAAGGAAGTTTAATGTCAGTAGTCTTTTCAGCCATTGCTTTACTTTTATTCTATCATGCACAGGAGATCATTCAAAAATCAGGTCTTCCAGTATGAAATACCGGCACAATCTAAATATTTAGTTAATATTGTTAATAGTTTACTAAAGAAATTTTATAAAATAGTTGTATTTTCCTTTTTTATCTGCTATAGTTGCCGTGAAATGTCCCTTCTGCTCTCTGCATGGCAGATTGTCATAAAAAGAAGTCTGGCTAACTGGCGCCTGCTATCAACGGTGCTGGTTGGCGTGATCGTAGCGGTTGCACTTCTTTCAAGTGCACCGCTATATTCGAACGCAATTAACGATCTTGGCCTTAAGCATACTCTTGAAAACAGGGTAATTGAGCTCATTGACCTGCAGGTATACGCGCCGAATTACTTTGTAAACCAGGAAGAATATGCTGAAGCGACAGCTCTTATCGAACAGCAGGTATCCAGGAATATCCGTCCGGTTATACGCCAGCAAGAAACCTGGGTAAAGTCCCAGACTTTTTATGCTTACTACACTGATCGCCCAACACCGGAAGGACAATACCAGCCGAAAGGCCATTTTCAGGTATTTTCTAATTTAATAGACCACATAGACATTATCGACGGGCGTTACTATGAAGCAGTACCGGCAGGTCTAACCGAAGAGCAGTTGGAAGATCCGAATTTCTCAATAGAAGGTATGATAGGCAGTGAAACGGCGGAAAAATTCCAGGTGGGAGTAGGTGACTACCTGATATTCGAAGGCGGTTATGGTGATAACAGGAACCAGTTAATGATAGAACTGGTTGCCATTATTGATCCGAAGGATCCTAATGACGAATTCTGGTTCCTTAATACCGATATTTTTACGATCCCACAAGGATCAGAAGAACCTCCGACAGCTCCTATATTTATACCGCAAGAAACTCTGTTTAATGTATACCCTTACATGTTCAGAGATGGAAGGGCTACTTTTAACTGGTTGTATTTCGTAGATATTGAAAAAATCGATTCTACCAACGCTGGAACGATTAAAGACGCTATCCGTCGGATGGAAAAACAACTCCTGACCAACCTACCACGATCAGGACTGTTTACCATCCTGGATAGTGTTATCATCGAGTACCAGGGTAAATTGATGTTTACCCAGATCCCTCTATTTCTGATAGTCTTCCAGATAGCAGCGATTATTCTCTACTACCTGATTACGGTATCTAATATGCTCATAGACAGGCAGCAAGGAGAGATAGCGTTATTCAGGAGTAGGGGTGCCGGCACCTGGCATGTTATCGGAATATACTTCATGGAAGGACTGGTTGTCAGTGCTGTAGGAGCTGCTATAGGCCCTTTCCTTGGAGCTTTTACCTTCAGCCTTCTGGGTAGAACAGGTTCGTTCCTTTCTTTAACCGGCGGAGGCCTTCTGCCTATTAGGTATTCGAACTCGGTAGTGATACTCGCTATTACAGCAGCGGTTCTCTGTCTGCTTGCCCTGCTGGTCCCGGCGATACAGGCGGCACGTCGTGGTGTAGTTCACCAGAGACAGGCGGCAGCCCGTCCACCGTCGAAACCTTTCTGGCAGCGTTATTATCTTGATATTGTGTTGCTGATACTGGGCGGAGTACTCTACTGGGAACTCCATTCACGAGGCTCACTTTTGACAATGGATGTTTTCGGCGGACTGGGAATGGATCCGCTTCTGCTGATAACTCCCATGTTGATGCTCATAGCCGTAGCAATTGTGTTCCTTCGGATTTTCCCGTTGCTTATCAGGCTGGCTACCAGACTCAGCAAATATGTCGGTAACGCCCCCTTTGTACTTGGTTTATGGTATATGGCGCGGAATCCGGTTCATTACAGCCGCTTGATCCTGTTGCTCGTCATGGCAGCCAGTGTTGGGATGTTCTCTGCAACATTCCTGGGAACACTTGACAAGAGTTATATCGAACGTACGATGTATACTTCGGGAGGAGATGTACGACTAACGAATCTGAATAGCAGCCATTCTTCCAAAGCTTCTCTCGAAGAGAGGTATACATCGCTTGAAGGGGTGGAGAATGTGGGTGTGGTGTACAGGAACGAAGGCAGAGTCGGTACAATGTTTACCGAGACTGAGTTTACAATGCTTGCGGTAGATCCAACCCAGATGAGAAATATTCCCTGGTTCCGTGAAGATTTTGCTGACATCACTCTTGATCAAATTATGGATATCCTGGAGGAAGACAAACCTATCGATGAAGGAATTATGCTTCCGGATGGAAGTGAGACTATCGGTGGATGGTTCTATTCGGAGGAAGATAACCTTCCGGTTGAAATATACGCCAGGGTTAAAGACGGAAAAGGCCGGTATATGGATATATCACTTGGAATGCCTGAACAGGGAAGCTGGCAGTACCTCGAAAACAGGCTAACGCTTTTTTCATCAAACGAATTTCTCTTATCACCGGTAACATTATCCTGCATCTATATCAGGACTGAAGGTGGTGGAGGTTGGGGCGGCGGTCTACAAGCTCTATACTTCGATGATCTTCAGGTCATGGGATCCTATTCTGCAGAACCGGTAATTATTGAAGATTTTGAGGAAGTGAGTGAATGGATGGTATCTCCCGATGACATGTCAGGATCTTTATCCGGCGGGCAGTCTGCTACGGGAACATTCAGGATAGATAAAGGCGAAGTTTATAACGGTGAGTCGTCCGGTAGATTCGGCTGGAACTCGAGGGGAAGTAACAGGAGGGCTCTTTATGCTAACTTGGATGACAGACCAATAACGGCTGTGGTCAGCAGGTCCTTCCTTGAAAGGGCACGGGTACAGGAAAACTCATTTATTCAAGCCAGATTACCCGGACAGTTTTTGTATATCACAGCGGTAGATACGATAGAGTATTTCCCGAGTCTGGATCCCGGAGACAAAGGATTCATACTTGTGAATCTTGATCGATTGCTAAATGTGAGAAACCGGCAACTGAGTTCAACTGTTTATCCTAACGAAGTATGGTTGACACTATCTGAAGACGTTGAAAAAAGAGCCATAGCTGTGGGTGAGGTGGAAGGTGGAACACTGGGAGCCAGGGAATTCTATTACAGGGACGCAATGCTGGAAAAGCTGCAGACCGATCCATTAGCTGGAGCAGGCTGGAGCGGCATGCTGACAATAGCCTTCCTCGGAGTGATACTTGTCAGCAGTCTTGGTTTCATCGTCTATTCCTATCTATCTGCACAACAAAGGCAGCTTGATTTCGCTATACTAAGAACGCTGGGATTTTCATTACGCCAGATAATAGGACTGGTCTGCTTTGAGCAGTTGTTTATCATTATTGTAGGTATGGGACTCGGTACAGTAATCGGCGAAAGATTGAGTTATATTATGATGCCTTTCTTACAGCTGACCGAGCAGGGAGTAAGAGTACTTCCACCGTTTATACTTACCGTTAATTGGGGTACAATCGGTATGGCCTATGCATTGCTGGCTGTGGCGTTTATTATTACGATATCACTTGTTATCGTGTTCTTCTCCCGGGTTGCCATACACAAGACATTAAGAATGGGAGATATATAGGGTTGAAAAATGGTTGATTACCGATCAAAAAATGATTATTACATCACCTGCGAAGACGTTTTCAAGATCTACAAGATTGCTGATCTTGAGGTAGTTGCTTTGAGGGGACTGGACCTTCTGGTCAGGGAAAAAGAAGTGATGGCTATCGTAGGAGCCAGCGGCAGCGGGAAGACGACACTTCTTAACATTCTGGGTGGACTTGATAATCCTACCGCTGGCAAAGTGATGGTTGGTAACAGGGATTTGGTCAATATATCGGCTCGTGAACTGGGAAAATTCCGCAGGAAGGATGTCGGTTTTGTATGGCAGCAGACAGGAAGGAACTTGATTCCTTATCTTACCGCGTTTCAGAACGTAGAATTGCCGTTGACTTTACTAGGCTGGTCACCCGGGAAAAGGAGACAGAGAGCTGCTGAGATGCTGGAAGCGGTGGGACTTTCGTCCCGGATGAACCATCGACCAGAAAGGCTTTCTGGTGGCGAACAGCAGCGTGTAGCAATCGCTGTAGCGCTGGCGCATAATCCACCTCTTCTGCTTGCAGATGAACCGACCGGTGAACTCGACAGTCATTCGGCGGCGAATATTCTGGATATTTTTCATTCGCTTAATGAGACTTATGGAGTTACTATCATTATTGTCACGCATGATATTTCGATAACCGGGAAAGTCGACAGAGTGGTAACGATCCGCGATGGCCGAACAAGTATTGAATCGGTTCGTGGAATCAAACGCGGCGATGAGCAGGCTGAACAGGTGGTTAGTTATGAAGAATTCATAGTCCTGGACGGAGTAGGTCGACTTCAACTTCCGCGCGAATACGTTGATAAATTAAAGTTGAAAGGACGCGTAAGAGTCCTTATGGAAGAGGATCATATTACGGTCTGGCCAGAGAAGGGAAACAACAGGGAGAAAAGGGAATGACGACTACGCTGGTAACCGCTACAAATCTGGCGCGGACGTTCGTTATCGGTTCTGAGGAAGTACATGCCGTTCATGATGTTAACCTGGAGGTGGTTTCAGGTAAACTCCTGGCAATTACCGGACGGTCAGGTTCGGGGAAAACCACGCTTCTGAATCTTCTTGCCGGACTTGATACACCTACATCTGGTACGGTGTATTTCGAAGGCCAGGACCTTTCCAAATTGGCCGAGTGGGAGTTGACGGAATTACGCCGTCACCGCATTGGTTTTGTATTCCAGTCCTTTGGACTGCTGCCCTTACTGTCAGCATTCGAGAACGTGGAGCTGCCACTGAGAATAGCGAAGTGGGACAGGGATGAAAGGCACCGGCGGGCTGAGTTATGCATCGACCAGGTCGGCCTTAGCGCACGAGCCCGTCATCGACCATATGAACTTTCCGGGGGCGAGTTGCAGCGTCTGGCAATAGCCCGTGCCCTTGTACATCAACCATCTCTGATCCTGGCGGATGAACCGACCGGGGAATTGGACCTTGCCACCGGACAGGCTATATACGCATTACTGAAAGAAATATCATCGCAGGAAAACGTTGGTATTGTAGTCGCTACCCATGACGTGCTGATGGCTGAGGTTGCTGATGAAATAAAGGAAATCAGTGACGGTACTTTTGTTTCCTAGGTCGTTTTAGGATAGTTATAAATTAATTTGTTCATCAGAGTTGCTATATCTCTGGTTTCATAAGTTACCATACACCGACTACATATTTTGAATATTCTTCCTTTTTTACTTCAAAAGGTGTATATTGAGCGATGGTTGTGCTGTTCAAGCTGAATGTTTAGTAAAAGGAGGTGCTAAATGCTGGAAGAAGCGGTACGCAGCGGTGTTGTTGAAAAGCTGTCAAAAATAGTCGGCAGCGAAAATGTCTCAACCAACAAAGCTGACCTGTATATCCACTCCTATGATATGACCCAGGCGGAACCAAGCTGGCCTGAGATTCTTGTCCTGGCTAAATCAGTAGAAGAGGTCCAGGCGGTGGTCAAACTCGCCAATGAGGAAAAGGTGCCGGTTACCCCCTTCGTTGCCGGCGGAAATGTGGGTGGTGTAGCGATCCCCCTTGAAGGAGGTATCATCCTCGATCTCAAACGAATGGATAAGATACTTGAGATCAACGAGGTTGATATGTATGCCCTGGTGGAACCGGGTGTAACCTTCGGTCATATGAAGGCATACCTTGAGGAGAATCACCCCGACCTGATGTATACCTATGCCTTTTCACCTCCTACCACGGGTGTAATTACTAACTCACTCCTCCAGGGTCTTGATAATCTGTCATTCAGGTACGGAGCCGCCTCGAACTGGGTACAGGGTCTTGAGGTAGTTCTCGGTACAGGAGAGATTGTCAGGGTAGGATCCTGCGCGGTAAGTGATTCCTGGCATGCGGTTGTGCCGATGCCGGAATTGACAGGACTGTTCCTCGGCTGGCAAGGGACAACGGGAATCATTACAAAAATGTCGGTGGCTCTCTGGCCGAAGGTTGACCATACGGCAAGTCTGAATTTTCAATGCGCGAATTTCGACGATACCTACAGGCTGATACGGGCTCTGGCAAGATCACGGGTACCTGATGATGTAATCAGTACGTCTTTTCCATTGAGTAAAGTCTCAATGAGAGCAATGCGGGGTGAGAAAGCAAATATTTACCCGGCGCCGGAAAAGAAAGAGGGAGAGCCGGAACTGACCGTATCGGTCGAGGTTTCCGGTAATACCGAGGAAGAGCTTCAGGCAAGGATTCATGTAATCGAGAAAATAGTATCGGAAGACCTTAAAGATATAAACATCACCATTCCCACTGCCATGCCCAGTGGAAGAGCTGGATTCCCGATGCAGGCACTTCCGGTGCTGAGCGGTGGCGGAGGGTTGACATGGGTCGGATGTTACGGACCGCTGAGTCGGTGGGCTGAAACATGTGAAAAGGGCTGCCAGATACAAGACAAATACGACATAACCCGCAGCGCCTATACACGAGTGTTGAATGAAGGTCATTTTGTAGGACTCAGATGGATGTGTCCTTTCGATAAGGGAGATGAAGAGACGGTCAGGCGGATCAAGGCTATGGCTGATGAACAAACTGATATGGTTGTGAAAATGGGTTTTGTACCGTACAAAACACCGGTGTGGTGCGTAAGAAGACTTGAAAAGGAAGGTTCGCCGGAATGGCTGAAACTGCACAGGAATGTCAAGAATTTACTTGATCCTAATAATATACTGAATCCCGGCAGGTGGGGGAAACCTGCGGAGTAAGGTTTATACAGGAAAGGACTAAGGAGGAGTCAATGGGTCTTGAAAACGTAAAGGAATATCTGTATGGATGTACACGCTGCGGTACATGCAAGGATGTACTCAGGATTTTTGTTCCTGCCTGCCCTGCCGGTGAAAAATACCAGCTGGAGTCATTTTTCCCCTCAGGGCAAATGTCTATAGCCAGGGGAATTTCCGAGGGAGTACTCAGCCTGGAGGATGATGATCTGCGGGAGAGGATATACGCCTGCACCGGATGTCTTTCCTGTGAACAGCAGTGCGGTGTATTTCATCATACCCACATTTTCGAGGTTGTCCAGGCACTACGTGAAGATGCGGTAACGCAGGGCTTCATGAAACCTGAGTACATGGCGATGTATTACGGTCTCAGGGGAGAGGATAATGTTTTCGGTAACCCGAAGTCGGAGCGTGGTAATTGGTCGAAGGATATTGATGTCAAGAACGCTGCCCAGGAGAGTGTCGATGTTCTTTATCACGTTGGATGCCTGCTATGCTACGAAAAGGATTTATGGGACGTGCCAAAGAGTGCCGTTAAACTTCTACAGGCTGCCGGTGTGAACGTTGGTATCATGGGTGCTGAAGAGTGCTGCTGCGGCAGTCGTTCCTACGAGATAGGCTATACCGGTGAATTCACCAAGTATGCCGAACACAGCATCGAAACGTTTAACACGATGGGTGTGAGTAAAGTAGTGACTTCCTGCTCTGATGGATACGCTGCTTTCAAGAACCTCTACCAGAAAATAGATACAAAGCCGAAGTATGAAGCTTTACATTTAGTGGAATACCTTTCACAGTTGATCGAAGACGGTAGTCTGAAGTTGACGAAGGAAGTACCGATGAAGGTAACCTATCATGATCCCTGCCACCTCGGACGTCACCTGGGCGAGGAAGCCGCGTATGATACACCGAGAGTATTATTGAACGGCATTCCTGGTGTAGAACTGGTTGAGATGCCGCGTAACCGGGAAAATGCCTGGTGCTGCGGCGCTGGTGCCGGGGTAAGCCAGGCCAATCAGGAACTGTCTCTCTGGAATGCCAACGAGAGGTTGAAGGAAGCGAAAGCCACCGGGGCAACAGCGCTGGTGACAAGCTGCGGCTGGTGTGAGAAGAATTTCAGGGACGCGGTTGCTGAGTACGGTACTGATATTGAAATTTATGATATCGCGGAGATAGCCTGCAAGGCATTATAAAAAGATAAAAGGAAAAGCTTATTGGAAAGCCGCTTATGCGGCTTTCCGGTGTTTCAAATCAAACTCACCTGTCATTACGAGTCCGTTATCAGCGGACGTTGTAATCCATACAAATCACACTCCGAATCAGACACTTAATGTGACATTAGTAGTTGTATTATCTGGGATTCCCGGATAATATTATGCCACGAGTTGTATCGTAGAACATCAAGCGAATTACGGTTAAGGGAGTGATAAAAAATGCGTGAGTTTAATGAAGCCGATAAGAATAAGAAAAAAGCAAGGATTGAGATACCCGAGAATCCAGCCGATCTCTCTCCTGAAAAACTAGCTGAGCTGGAAGAATCCGTAAGATCATCCTTAAAAGACGGATATTTGGCCTGTCCGGTCGCCTGGACGCTGGCGAAAAAATCCGATGTGCCCAGGATAGCGGTCGGTGCAGTGACTGATCAACTCGGCGTTCGGATCACTGATTGCCAGCTTGGCTGCTTTAAGGTAGATAAGACGCTTTACTCCGAACCTCCTCGTGAAACACTTGACCCGGAGATGATTACAGAGTTGGAAAAACTCGATAAGGATAAAATACTTAGCTGTGAAAAAGCTTTCGAGCTTGCGATAAAATACAGGCAGAAACCAATGGTGGTTGGCAATGAAGCCAGCGCCCGGAACATGAAAATCCGGAATTGCCAGCTCGGGTGTTTCTAAAAGGATAAAAAATTATTATTGGCTTTTATCTGAATTAAGGAGGTTAACAATGAGTGTTAATGCTGACAGAAAGGAAGTGATGAAGGACATCATCCTCCGGCTGCACGAAGGGATGTCTGTTCAAACAGCCAAAGAACGTTTCGAAAAAGAAATCGGTAATATCACTTCTTCAGAGATCGCGGAAATAGAACAATCATTGATGGACGATGGTCTTTCACCCGATGAAATCAAGAAGTTCTGTAATGTCCACACGTTACTGTTCGAATCGGCTCTGACAAAGGCATCATCCGATGAGACATCGGAGTCGCACCCCGTTTACCTGTTCAAGCTTGAGAACCGAGAGATAGAAAAGCTGGTAGATGAAATTAAAAAAGTAATTGAAAACGGGAAAGATGACAGTACCGTTTTCAGGTCGGAAATATCCGATCTACTGAAAAAGCTGTCCGGGATCACCATCCATTACGAAAGGAAAGAACAGCTTCTCTTCCCCTACCTTGAAAAACAGGGATTCATGGGGCCGTCCAAGGTGATGTGGGGCAAAGACAACGAAATACGCGATCTCTTGAAGCAGGCAAAGGAAGGTATGGAATCGGTTCATGAACCGGACGACATTGGCAAGTACGTTGAAGCCAGCCTGAACCCGCTCCTGGAAGAAGTGTCCGGGATGATATTCAAAGAGGAAAATATCCTTTTCCCGACAGCTATAGAGAAACTCGGCGCCGGCGACTGGCTGGAAATCCTGCGTGAAAGCGATGAGGTTGGCTACGTATTTATTGAGAAGAAAGAACAGACCGAGGAACTGGTTGGAAAACTGGCATCCTCGTTGACTGAAGAGACCATATTCCTGAATGGTGAAGTACGATTCCCGTCGGGTAACCTGAACCTTGATGAACTGACATTTTTATTCAATACTCTGCCTGTCGACCTGACATATGTCGACAGGGATGATACGGTCAGGTACTTCAACAAGGGAGACGAGAGAATATTTACCCGTACCAGATCCGTTATCGGCAGAAAGGTGCAGAACTGCCATCCGCCACAGAGTATCGATGTCGTCGAAAAAATATTGACATCCATCAAGGAAGGAAAGAAGGATTCGTACAGTTTCTGGCTGGAACTCGGCCGCAGGTTTATCCATATCAGGTTCTTTGCCGTGAGAGACGAGAAGGGGAAGTACCTCGGAACGGTCGAAGTAGCCCAGGACGTGACCGAGATACGGAAACTCGAAGGAGAAAAGCGGCTGCTCGATGAAAAAGATTGACCTTTCGAAGAGCCTGTACGACCTGACGGACGAATACCCCGAGCTCATACCGGTACTCAAGGAAATGGGCTTTCTTGGCGTAGCCAATCCGGTGACACGGAACACACTCGGTCGGATGACTACTCTCCCCCAGGGATGTGAAAAACAGGGCAAAGACCTGCAGGAAGTTATCGGAGAACTTGAAAAAGCGGGTTATACCGTGATCGATAAACAGACAACTGAATAAGTATAAATTAATGTCAGGAACTTCGTGGATGTCGTTGCCAATACCGACCCAGGAGCCTGTGATCACAATTACTGTATCCTGCAACATATTGACGGTAGAAAAATTCTTAAAATTGTAATATGGATAGCATTGTTAACTTCATTAACAGGATAGTCAACACGTCATATACTAAGGATTTACAACAGTACTCAAAGAAGAAAGGAGTCCCCGAAGAGACTCCCCTGTTCCTTTACTCCACTTAAGGTGATCTAAAAATTACTAGTTTCATACTTATTATTTTTCCAGGTATTGTCCTCAAGTTCGTCAGCAAAGAGATCTAGCCCTCCGTTATCAAGAACTGTGTTACTCTTAATGATATTGCCAGATGATCCTGGGCCTGGGAAGGGGAATGGTGGTGATTTCTCTCCCAATGCTACAATTCCGTGCTTGGTATTACCATTAATCTTATTGGCTTGAATTATATTATCGGTCGCGGTTGGGAACATTACTACACCGTCAAAACCTGATTCCGTTACTTTATTCCCGGTTAGTTTATTGTTATCTCCATGAAGCATTATTCCGGTACCGCCGCTAGAAGATATGTGGTTGCCATGGATCTTGTTATTACTGGCTCCAACATCAATCCCAATACCCGGACCAACAAGCGGGATAGTTCCCCCACCAGGAAGAGGCAAATGGAAAATCATTTCGTTGTTATTAAGATGGTTGCCATGAATATCATTATTGGTGCCATTTATCCTGATACCGCAGTGAGAGAGCATTACAGTATTTTCATCCACTGTATTATTGTGAGCATTCATGATCATAATTCCGGAACCGCCTTTAGATCCACTTTCAGTGATATGATTACCAGTTATCGTGTTTCCTGATGATCCATCCTGTACGGCGATACCATTGAAGCTTGAAATCAATATGATATTCGCCATCACAGTATTGTCATTCGATGATTGTTGGAGTATTATGCCATTACCACCTGAACCTGGATCTATACCGCTGTTAGTAACCTGATTTTCACAGACGGAATTCATTGTAGATCCCATCGTTAGATCGATTCCATTGTAACCCGAATTGCTGACGTCATTCTGATAGACCTGGTTACTATGAGTATCGAGTAAGATAATGCCGTTATGCCCACTATCTGCAACATGGTTACCAGCTATGGTTGAACCTGTAACTCCGTTGAATACACCGATACCACACTCGGAAGAACCAGCGATAGTATTATCAAGTACCTGAGTGTTATTTCCACCTACACCAATGCCTGTGGAACTATCGGTAATTTCGTTAAACTGGATGGCATTACCATTGGCTGGTGAGTAGGTTCCGATTCCATGCATAGAAGCACCGGTTACGTCATTACCTTCTATCAGACTATTGATACCACTCACGGAAATACCAATATGACACTCAATTAGTGTGTTTTCTAATATCTGACAGCCAGGTGTCATAGGCCAAACGTTAATCCCGTGCCAAGAACAGCCTTTCACGTCATTTCCTAAGATTTGGTGGTTGGATCCACCAACGCTTATTCCGTCTATACATTTTTCAATTTTGTTATTCTGGATGATATTACCGTTGGAGCCTGGTCCCGAGTTGATACCCGTTCCATATCTCCAGAAAGGCAATCCGTTAGGAGGAATTACCTTTCTGTAGTTATATATTGTGAAACCTTCTACTGTGACTCCACTGGCTCCTATTGCTATAGCCGTCGGTTTTGTAAATTCATCGTCACCATCCATAATTGTGCCACTTTCACCACTGAGAGTAATGCCATCTTTCCCAGGTGGTATGAAAACACCTTCTTCGTATATACCTGCATGTACAATAATCGTATCGCCAGAATTTGCAGCATCAATTGCTTCCTGGATAGTAGGATAATCTTCGGGTACTTCGATTATTACTGGAGGAGCCGCGCTGGCAGTTACGGGTACCATCAAGGTAGTCAGAATTCCAATAACTGCGGCAACCGATAAAATAAACTTTCTACTCATATGGAGTTTCTCCTTTCAACTAACTAAAATTTGTTGGGTATAAAGGGATATATGAAGAGGTTTTATTTTATTGTGTTTTAATACCACTCACCTCCCGTCGGAGGATTTGCACATAAGAATGACTTTATTGTTATTTTCAACGATGAGTAAATTGCTGTATGTCGGAATCATCTGAATTCTCTGTAGGATATTCCTTACATTGGTAGTCTGGCTACAGATTATAAGAAAATGGGTATCAGCCACGCTACTAATAGCGTACTTAATACGCTTCTTCTCTTCTCTTCTCCGGTTGTCACTCCCTTGATTCCTCGGAGTATATGAAGATATATTATTCAGTTGTTTGAAAAGTGTCTTCTACACTATCTAATACGAAATGTCAATCATCCTAAAGTCGTATTTTTATAATCACAGGATTAAACCTTTAGTATAGTAGTAAATTTATTGATCAGTGAATTTGTTCTGGTGATACAATGATGGTATGGAGGGGCAGGAAAATGGATTTCCCGACGTTCCGCTTGCGTAGGAGAACCAAGAACTTGGTTAATATCAGCCTCTCACTCCACCATTGAGGTAACTTGATATACCTCTTTTTTGATTAGTGAGATCCGTCCTGTTTTACCTTCAGGATAAGTAACACCCCGACGATGAAACTGGCAAAACAGATAAAGAGCATTACCTGGTAACCGAGTCCCGAATTTATATTGTTAAAGAAGTCGATGACCGGTCCGACCAGGCGTGCCAGGGCTGATCCTCCGGCTAAGGCAATGTTCGTTACCCCGAGGTACCTGCCTTCTTCTCCCCTGGCAGTTAAGTCCGTTGCGAGTGCCCAGGTACTGCTGAGCATGATCCCGTTGGCTATCCCGATAACAGCGCCTGACAACATAAGTGATAGGTAACTGTGTGAAAAGCACAGGAATACTATTCCGAGAGCAGCAAGCAGGCCGGAGAAAATTACAACAGGTCTACGCCCGATCCTGTCCGTTAACCATCCTGCCGGGTACACCATGGCCAGCAGACTTATACCCACCACGACCATCAGGTCACCGGCGACTGCTGTTGGATCATCTATCTTGATATAGTCCATGAGGTAATACAGGGTGAATATCTGCAACACTACGCCGGGTATTCCCAGGACACTGCGGGATGCTAAGAACCAGCCGAAATCTCTATGTTTTAGATCGATCTTTAAACTCTTGAAAATCGATGAGATACTTTTCCCGCGACTTTCGGACACGCGAACCTCTTTGACTTTAAGTATAGTGAATAGCCCGGTAACAAGAAAGACTGCAGCCAGTACTCCCTGTGTCATCCACAACCAGGAAACTCTGGCGTACTCCTGGTATTGCCCCATCAGATAAGCTGCCAGCCGCATCACAGCGAGTCCGCCCAGTATCTCCACTACATTCTTTACTCCTGACGCCCGTCCTCTCTTATCCGGTGGGGTAAGGTCGGGAATGAGTGCTTGAAAAGGAGCCTGGGCAGTATTGGAGCTGACCTGGAGCATGCAGTATACGAAGAAAAACAGGGACAAACTGCCGGCAAGTCCGATTCCGGGTAAAAACAAGATAACCAGTATGACACCTGCAAGGATAAAGGGACGGCGCCTTCCCCAACTGATATGGCATCGGTCACTGAAAGCGCCGATGACCGGCTGGATTATCATTGCCAGGATCAGTCCTGCAAACGTAACCAGGCCGAGATACGAGTTTTTCTGTGATTCGTCGAGGAAGTCCAGCAGCCTGACAGGCAGGATAATGCTGTTCATGCTGCCTGCCAGACCGGCAAGGGCAAATCCCAATATAGTTATCTTGAGATAATCCAAACGACCGAACGTATTACCGTTTTCACCCATACCAGGCTCATGTAACCATAATTTGTGTTTGTTGTCTAATATGTAATGAGTACGAATACAAGAGTTATTTCCCGGCATTCACCGCGGTTATTATATTCCTCTATTCTGAGAGCAGTGAATAGATAAATTTACTGACGGTTTCGAGGATAGCTTTTTCGTGTGACCAGGCATTCTGGTGCGAATCCGGACCGTAGAACGGATCGGCAGTAGTAACGACGACCAGGTCGAGGCTGTTTTCCAGTACGATCAGCTGACCTCCGTGTCCCCAGGCAAAATTAACCCGATGATCGCCGACATCTGCCGACCACCACATGTAACCGTAGCCCATGTTCCTGAACTTACCTACACTCGTAACCTCGAATTCGTTGACCGAATAGGTTTGCAGAGAATCACGTACCCACCCGGCTGATATCAACTGCTGGTTGTTATATTTTCCTTCATCGAGATATAGCTGTCCGAATCTCGCCAAATCCCGCGCCGTGAAAATGATATCTCCCGAACCGATATAATAACCGTCAAGATCTCTGTTCCATCCTTCTCCGGGAGTCACTCCCAGCGGGTCGAACAGGTATTCCTCTCCGAATGTCTTCAGGTCTTTCCCGGTGGCTCTGGCGACAATAATCCCCAGCCAGTGAGCCGTCAAATTACTGTACTTGAAACGGGTTCCGGGCTCAAATATCAACGGGAGAGTCACAATATGAGATAAATATTCACCCGACCACATCGCTTCCCAGGCGGCTGCGTGTTCTTCCTCCCAGGGATATCCCGATTTCATTTCCAGCATATTTTCTATCGTTATTTCCCATTTTGTCGGGTTGGTGATCTGATCGCTGATATCAGGGAAAAACTCCAGCATTTTCTGAGTCGTACTTTTCAGGTACCCCTGATCCAGAGCAATTCCGGTAAGAGCAGAGGTATAACTCTTCGTCACTGACGCTCGTCTATCGAGTTCGTCGATAGATCCCTTGTTAAAGTATTTTTCGCCGATGAGTTTTCCGTTTTTCACCACCAGCAGGCTGTAAATGGTGTCCAGTTTCGAAGCATTGTAGAACGCCTCGGCTACCAGCTCGGAATCAATCCCTTCAGAAGTAGGAGTTGATATTTGCCAGTCTTCACGTTCGATCGGTGTATAGTCTATCGACGCCAGATCATCAGCAGAAGGACCGCAACCCATCAATAACACTACTGTGGCTGTTATCGATAACAGCAGAAAAAATCCATATCTGATATGTTGTTTCATCATTAAATTTCTACCCCCGGAAGATATAAACCGTAAAAACTTAAATAAGTGTTCAATATCAACATCTTAAATCAAAGAAAAATCACCCCCATTCGTTCCGGACAGTTAGACCGTACAGGAACGCGTCAGAATTATTTACCGGCCTGTATTGAAATGATTATCTTGCCACGGGCTCGACCGGTCTCATAATGTTTTAAGGCTTCCGGTACCTGGTCGAGTGGGTATACCGTATCGATGACAGGTTTCACTTCGCCGGACTCGATAAGTTCCGCCATATACGCCAGGTCCTCCTTATCTTGGTGCTGGGAGAGGTTCGTCAGTGTTTTTCCGCTTCCGATGGCAAACAGCGAACCTGTCATTGCCTGGAATACCTGCGACATCGTCCCTCCAGCCATGACATATATACCATTGGGCTTCAGTGCCTTCTTATAATCAAGGATAGAGCGGTAACCGGCAGTGGCAAAGATAAGGTCGTACAGTTCCCTACTTTTTACGAAATCTTCTTTTGTATAGTCGATTACCCTGTCTGCCCCGATCGAGCATACAAGGTCGATATTCCTGGTGCTGCACACGCCGGTCACTTCGGCTTCGAATGACTTCGCGATCTGCACCGCGAACGTTCTGTTCCCTGCCGAAGCTCCGACGATAAGTACGTTTTGATCCTTCTTAATGTTACCTTTACGCAAGCCCTGCAGCGCAACCAGGCCTGACTGGGGGACAGCGGCGGCTTCCTCGAAGGTCAGGTTCGACGGCTTTTTCGCCAGCATGTTCACCGGGGCAGCAGCGTATTCGGCATAGGTCCCGAAGCCGCTGGAAGACAGGTCTCCGTAGACTTCGTCACCGAGCTTGAATTCGGTTACATTCGGTCCGATAGATTCGACCGTTCCCGCCAGGTCGCTTCCCGGAATGGGATACCTTGGTTTCGTCAGCCCTCCGGTCATCATCCTGATAATGAACGGTTTACCTCGTACCAGGGCAGGATTGGCAAAGTTTATGGATGCCGCATGTACTTTAACCAGCACCTCATTTTCCTTCGGTATCGGTTCCAGCACTTCTTCTATTTTGAGGATATCCGGCGGACCATACTCATAATAGGTCACAGCTCTCAATATCTTATTCCTTTCATTTTTTCCGGTTTATGGAGACCGAAGAGGGAATACCTCGGCTTTCCCCAGGTTGAGAACGTTGTTTCTGATGATATTGGCTATCAGTCTGATAACGGTCAAAACAAGAAAAGACATAAATCCGGCGTAATAGCTGATAGCTCCGGTAAAGGGCAGTATGATAGGAATCCACCAGATGACATTATACGCTATCATCAGGAGGTTCAACGGGTGAGTAAAGACCTTCCTCGGGGGCGCGTCCCGGTTTTCTTTCTGCCTTATCCATGCGAACCGCATGTTCGTATGCTGTTCTACTATTATTCAGTAGACGACTCCCCACACCACCAGTACGATAAAGTCGGTAAAGTCGGACGTCACTGAAGAGGTCAGTACGATCAGCACGTAGACCAGCGCCGGCAGACCGAGTGCCAGGGAGATTATATTATTCCATTTCACCGTTAAAAACCTGTCCTTGTTCATAACAACTCCTTTTCGATTTCTTACGGATAACTTCCTTCTTATTGATTTTTTTCGGTAAAGGTTGTGGCTTGTCCAGTTATTATGAGGTGATGATCGTGTTGATGACCAGCCATCCGCCGAGGACCAGTTCATAGACCAGGATAAGCAATCCGCCGATATTCCAGACAGCCTGCGAACCGGTTTTCAGTTTAACGCCACTTCCAAGGCCGTATACAACTGCTGCTGCGATACCGAACCACCCGATATACAGCGGGACAATCTCGTGAGTAACGAAAAGAACGGAATAGGAAAGAGTGCCGATAGAGAATAACACCTGGGCGGAGGTAAATATCCTGTTCTTGGTCTCCAGGATTTTCAAACCTGTCTTTACAAGAGAATCTTTACCGGTTGTATCGGCAGCGGAATACTGCTCCGACAGGTCGAGGAATTTATAGTAGTCTTTCTTGTAGTATATCTGAACCAGACCTTCTACCGTCCTGGATACCAACCAGGTCAACGCCAGGGCTATGTTGAATCCACTGAAAGCAACGAACATCGATACCGCCAGCGCGATAAGAAAGATGTGTTCTGTCACGATCAACCGAAACGCTGTTTTGAACCTTCGTCGATTATTGTGTATTTCTTTAAATTTTTCTTCGGGATTAAGCTTACTGAATGTCTCGTAGCCAAACCTTTCGGCAGCGACATTCGCAATTATTATCAGGAGAAACAAGCTCCCCGCGATAATTCTCTCTACAATAACTACTCCCCTTCGTCTTTACGACATCTTACAAGGATAAGAAATACCAAATCAAGGAATATAGGGCAAACAGGTAAAAAGTATTGGCTATTCAGGTCGATAACTTACAGAACGGTTGCTTTTCTTTTTATATCGTTAAAGCTAATCTGTAAGGTCCGTGTATGTTGCCGATAAACTGCACCTGGACTGCTCTGGCCTCACCGGTGAGGTAAAGTTCAGTGACTTTACCCTCCAGTTCCCTGTAGAGTCTATTGTCGGATTCGTAGTTTGCAGTGATAATCGTGTCGGCTTCCAGCAATTCCTCGTTTCCGTCTTTAGTTATTACCAGCCCGTTCTCGGTAATCTCCTTGTAGCGGCATTCCAGGATAACTCTCACACCAAGCCTCCGGAGTTCTTCCACAGTTGTGTAGTGGTGGTACTCGACGTCACCTATCCTGTCCCTGTTCGTTACTATCGTTACCTGTCTCGCGATCGGCGTGTCCGCCATCTCTTTGATGTGCTCCGGCGGATGCTGGGGACTCCATCGCATGATGTGCATTGCCACGTCGTCCCTGACGCAGGCTGATCTTGCCACGTAATTGGCCGTAAAGCTGCCGAGACTGCCCAGGTCTTTACGCGCTTCTGCGTCGATAACGACTATCTTGTTACCAATATCTGCATTTTCAAGTAGGGCATCTTCGGCAAATACTACGTTGAAATGCTTTTCGATTCCGGGAATATCGGGCAATACCGGCCGGCAGCCTGTAGCGACAACGACCGCGTCTGGTTTTTCTTGTTCAACTGTCTCAGGAGTGACTTCAAATCCGCACTTTATATCCACACCGAGTTTCTTTATCTGCTTTGAGAGATATATCCTGAGTAAATCCATATCTTCCCGGAACGGCGACAGGCTCTGGATGTATATTTTCCTCCCGGGTTCCTTTTCTTTTTCATACAGAGTGACGCTATGTCCTCTCAAGGCAAGGCCTCGAGCAGTCTCCATTCCGGCCATACCACCGCCAATAACCATTACTTTCTTTATTGTTTCCGCTCTGGTCATTTTCAGTGTTTTTATCAGTTCTGCCGATTTGTAGAAAGGCGACTGAGGATTGACCGCACAGGTATGACTTCTAAGACACCATGAGCAGCCAATACAGGGAATTATTTCGTCGATGCGTTTATCCCTGACTTTCTCCGGCCACTCGGGATCAATCATCAATTGACGGCAGATACTGACTATGTCACAGTCTCCGTTCCTGACCAGGGATGCCGCCAGCCACGGGTTTTGAATCCTGCAGGCATTCATAATCTTTACGTTATTGTAGGGAGTTCCCAATGAATTCAGGTAGCTTTTTACATCCCGGGCATTATGCCCGTATAATCCGGGCGGAGCTACCATCTGGAGTTGGGGAAGCTGGGTCGAAAATCCTGCCTGGACCACATCGATTGCATCGATACCGGCTTCCGCATATTCTTTCGCTACCTGTTTCGCGTAGTCAATATCATATCCGACAGCATAATATTCAACCGCCGTCATCCTGATAAACACCGGGAAATCCGTTCCGCAGGCTGCTTTTATCTTCCTGATACACTCGGTCGGGAAACGCACTCTTTCTTTCAACCCTTCACTGAAACCGGGAGTGCCGGGATTTCTGACCGGTGAAATCAACGACGCTACAAGACTCTCTCTTGTTCCGGCTATTTCTACTCCGTCGGCACCGGCTTGTTGAGCTCTTACCGCGGCATCAACGAAATTCTGTATTTCTTCTTCCAATTTTTCCGGGGTCATTCCGATCTTGTCCCACGAGGGAACAATGAGAGCCATCTTGCCTTCGCTTCGGACAGCCCTGTGTTGTGGGCGCCAGTCAGCGTAAGAAGATAATTGAGGTACGACTTTGGATCCCCACTTATGACAGGCATCGATCAACCTTGACCATCCCGGGATAGCAGCATCACTCCAGATGCCTTTTGTCGGTCTTCTTTCACCACCGGCGGCAGCCTGTACGGCCCCTTTTGATTCCGGCGTGACGTCTACTTCTCCTATTACGATAAGACCGGCACCGCCCTTCGCAACTGCTTCATGAAAAAGGATATGGGTCTCATGCATATCGGGCCAGACATTTTCCGGAGGAAGTACCTGGATTGGAGCAAGGGCAATCCTGTTCTTCAGCTCCAGTTTTCCAACCTGAATAGGTTCCCACAGTTTATCAAGCATTTCTTCCTGGAAAGGATGTTCGATATGGTGACCGTCTCTCTGTGCTGATTTCATCTCATTCACTCCGAACGTATTTACCGGTGCAAAATATTACCATAAATTACATACGAAATCAGGTTTCAGCCGGTTCCGACCAAAACCTGATACAAGGTTACATTATTCACATTTAGAGAACCTTTTTACTACCTCCAGGCGTCTATGCTTATCATCGTATTCTGAAAAGACCAGCGTCCGGAAAGTTGCTGACTTACTTCTTCATCGCCTCCTCCCACGATTATTGTGAATCCCGAGGGATCAGGACCTGCTGCCGGTACCATATAATCATCGGGTAACTCCTTCCAGTGTTTCCCGGATGTCGGTTCTATTCCCAGCCAGCCGTTGGTAGAGAAATCGGGCCATGAAAAATCCCGGTACTGTTTTACCGTCATAAAACTCTTTTTCCAGAGCCATTCATATACTTCTTCTTTTGACTTGAAACCAAGTTCATAAAGATGACGAGCCATCTCCGGCACCATGATTATTGTTTTCGCTCCTTCGCGGCATGCCCAGAATTCCGGTATTAAGTACTCCAACCAGTTATGGGGTCCTGGTATACCTTTCACCCCAAGCCGTCTGGCTATTCCTCCATGACCGCTTTTCTGGAGTGCGCGGTATCCACCGGGTGAAAACTGAACTCCTCTTATACCATCGTTTACATGGCCTATAACCATGATAACGTTTTCATCTTTCTTGAACCC
>DUFA01000077.1 GCA_011191975.1 Dehalococcoidia bacterium | reverse complement strand
CAGCAGTGACTTCTTTCGGTTGAAGAGAGTGAGCTTTTTCTTGTTCCTTAAGCAACGGCTTAAGCTGGCTGCCATCGGTCTCATTAGCCGGGGTGGTTTCTACTCCGGTAATGATACCTGTCTCTTCCTCCATAACGATATGTGCCTTGTAACCCGACCAGGTAATACTCGCGTTCTTCCCCCGCCTGGCATCCGGATCCACTGGGCTGAGTAGCTTGTCCTTGGCACCCTTCTCCCTGTCTGCAACCACCTTTTCCAGTAACCCCAGGTCTTTCTTGAGTTCTTCAGTCGGCTTGATTCGCTTTCTTTTCAACTCTTTCGTCACGCCATCCAGTAATATACCGGCAGCTTCAACCTCTTTACGTAGTCCTTCTTCTGTGGATGCAAACTTTACATTTTCAGCATTCGCCAGCTCCTTCAGTCCCAGCCTTTTCGCTATCCGGGTATCCTGCTTTTCTACAGTCTTCAGTACATTCTCCCGACATTTCCTTACCAGCCCGGTTAAGCTGCTTGGCGTAATATTGGCAATAATGGGAGTGGAATCGATTATCTGCCTATTGCCTTTTACCAGTCCCTTATCAATACATTGCTTAACGATCTGCTCTAATACCAATCGGAACTTCTCTTCACCTAACCTTTGTACTCGAAAATAAGAAACGGTGGTATAGTCAGGCACCTCGGCATCGACAGCCAGCCCCAGGAAATACTTATACGCCAGATTCAGCCGGGCATTCTCAACGACCTGTCTATCAGAATCACCGTAAATATACTGTAATAAGCATAACCGAAGCATGAATTCCGGGTCTTCTGCTGGTCTGCCAATGTCAGGATTATACCTGTCGTTCAGTATTTGCCCGGTAAAAGAAAAGTCGACCACCTGGTTTATCTTCCGGAGCAGGTGGTCGACAGGAACGATACGGTCATACAGATAACTGCCATAGAATGATTCTTGAGGTGATTTCGGCTTGAGCATGGGTACCTCCTACTGGTTTGTCACTAGTATTTTATCATGCATTTAGCCTCGTATCACGCGTGGAGTAGCTTTATTTTCAACAATCTGCAAAGAGGACTTTTTCGGCACTCTCAATCCGTCATGTTGTTAGACGATATTAATGTGTGGGACGGTATTTCTGAATTCATGGATCCTTACCAACCTATAAATCCTGGATTCTTTATTGGCACTGTAACTAATACCGGATTTTCTATCCCTGAACCTGCACCTAAAATCAATACTCGTTCAACAATTGGGATTAGGAGAGTAGAGGGGAGAGTTATTCAAAAGGAACATTCTTTATGAATTATAGAGACCAAGAAGCTAAAAGCATGAAAGGTATAAATACTCAACATAGGGAGAAGCCTGGATCAAATCCAGGCTTCTCCCATAAACAATGGGTATAGAATAAAATAATGGGGCTTTATCATTTAATAAAAACAATGTCAATACTTAATACACCTTTCACAAATATCGGTTGTGTGTTATCATATTCAGTTCAACAAAAACTCATAATGTGATCTTTTTATAAGGAATAATAGGGAATCAAGTAATTACACACTCACGTTAACATCCTGATGTCGGTTCATCTGGATAGGCTACTCATTGACCAATTAAGAAGACTCAAGAGATGAACTCAAAAGATTCGACAAAATCGTGAAATGTTTCCTCGAGGTCAGCAACAGATTCTTTCCAGCATACGACCCTGATCCTGTAGAGTCTGATCTCACTATCTTCATTCCAGATATGATATGTTGTCTCAATAAATCTTCTATTATTTTGAGTATATTCGAAGGTCACATATCTTGCAGTTCGATCTGCAAGGGTCATGCTTCCTTTATTGATGACTGATACATCGGTATAGTCCCATTTTGATGTGATATCGGATACCCATGATTCGTTTATTCCATTGAAATATGAAATCGTATATCCGCCACTGAAAGCTCCGGTGCCCATCCAGCCATAACCTCCCAGTCGTGTAAACATTACATCCAGAGGTAAAGACGGAACTGTCACTGACCAAGTTCCAGAAGGTTTAGCAACTCGATATCGTTTTTCTTCATGGACAAAAATGTCGCCGATTATTTCGCCTGGAGGGTACTCGATTGAGGCAAAAGGAGTTTCTCTCGCAATATTCTGTAAATTGACGGTTACGTTTAGACATTTCCCCAGCCATGAAAATATCTCATAGAGACCGCTATTGTGTTTAGATAATCCGTGATCATCTCCTGGATATGTAATCAGTTTGTAATCTTTACCATACTTTTCAAGCTCTTCGACTAATTTTCTAGATTCAGATGGCAATACCCTCCAGTCAAATTCACCATGCTGAATGAGTAAAGGCGTATTAATCATATCTGCCCAGTAGGTTGCCGACCTGTCTTCATATTCTTCTGGTTTCTGACTAGGAGAAACTCCGATTAAAGGAATAAAAACATCATTTAGCATATCATCTCTATTCTCGGCATTGATGAAAAGATCGGCTGTCCCGCCTACGGTACAAGCTGCCTTAATGTCATTAGTCCCTCGAATTGTCTGTTCCTTAAGTGCCAGGTAAGTCATCATTCCTCCACGCGAGTAGCCAACCATTCCTATTTTTTCGGCGTCTACGTTTGGTAATGCCGCCAAGATTGGAATAAGATTCATTACATCGTTGATATCAACTCCCCCAAATTCTTCTCTTCCTTCACCACCGTCGTTTCCCCTGTACTGAGAGCCTATTGCTACGAAACCTGTGTATGCGTAGATTTTTAGAGTTTCGCATGTCATTTTACCAAATTCCAGATTGCCGCCGCGGTTATAAACTACTGCCGGATATGGTCCACTTCCTCTCGGTTGGGCGAGATAGCCTTTTACTCTAAGACCATCACTCATATAGGTGATAAAAAACACTTGGACGCTCGCGTCTTCGAAACATAGGTCTTTATCAACCATAAATCCTGAGGGTAATTGTTCTTGCTCTACTATCTCTTCCTCGGATTCGGTTTCTGAGGATACGATCGATTGAGTGATATATACAGATTCTACTGTCAGCGTAACATACACTTTTCCCACAGTTATCATATGTTGTCCTTCAGTAGTTGATATTTCCGTCTCGTAGTCAAAATTCACGGTCTTCACCTCACCACCGGCAATAGATACTTTTTCAGTCGCTACAAGCTTATCATCTACCATAAGCATTACCGTGTAGTCACCAGATTCTTCTCCTATGTTCGCCACTCTCACTAACACCTGGCAACTTTCACCGGCAGTCACCTCATCCGGCGTTGCTGTCAAGTCTAATACAACGAATTCTGCAGGCTTGATTGTTGTTTCTTCCGAAGATGCCACTTCTGTAGATACATCATCTTCCTTTAAGAGATCTTCCTGATTATTATTGGTATCTGATGACTTACAAGAAAATGGGAAGAAAAAAAACATAGCGAATACAATTAGTGAAAGAAAAATATAACACTTCCTCATCGCAATCACTCCTATAAAGGGATATACCCGATACGATTTGCGCTGAAATTATTAAAGTGATTGAGTATAATTCAGAGAAGAGTTAATGTCAATAGATAAAAGAAAGGATATGCGTAGGTTTTATAAACAGATAATTTAAGTTGGCTTAAGCAAGTACTCACATTACAAAATAGACTTCCTGACACACATCTGAGAGTAACAAATTAGTATTTTGTGACCTTAAGCTCGAGTGTAAAAAATCAAAGGATAGATACATACACACGTGGATATCTCGATGACATTCTTCAGATATCCTTCTCTCTTGACTTCAGTTATAAAGTGACTAATAATTTCCTATAGCATTTATGGGAGTTTGCCTATGGAAAGGTTTAAAACCTTACTTTTGATCATTTTCCTCTTTACATTCGTTGCTACTCTCAACAGTTGCACATGTGCTTCACCCGAAGTAGTAATGATTGATAAAACTAAATTAAATCCAGATTCTATTGTGTGGGAATCGATTGGTGGTCCTCCAGGAGCAGGCAGTGTTGTTGAATTACTACAGAATCCATCCGACAAACATGAACTATACACATTAGTTGGCAATCGGTCTCTTTACAAATCCGAAGATAAAGGTGAAACCTGGCAGTTGATGAATAACCTTGATATTCCTCAGATTAGTACGATAGCCGTCTATAAGGATACATTGTTTATAGGCGGCATGGGCGTGTACTCCCATGATAAAGAAGGAAACATCACACACATTTTTAAAGAATGGTGTGAAAAACTTATCGTTAGCAACGATACACTATTTATAATTCAACTTGGAGAGAAAGAAAGAAACCCGAGGATAGTCTTTACAGACTTAGCCTCAGACGAATATACCTGGCAGGATATTAATCTTAATTTATCAGAGTTGATAGATGTTTCAGTTCCTGCAGATGAAAGCGAATTACAATTCTGGATTACCGTACCAAATATTTATACAAAGAAGAATGATATTCTCCTTAATATGATAGTAAATGTTGAAGGGAGTGGTGAATTAACCAGAGGTTATCTATTACATTCTGAAGATAAGGGGAAAACGTGGAATGAAGTCAGCATGGACGTACCTGAAGACGTCATTATCTCCAATTTAATTCAAGATCCCAATGATGATAGTCACGTCATTTTAGTATTCAGGCACCCGATATTACATGAAGTCTCCTATCCGATATCCGAGTTAATCAGGGAGTCATATGACGGAGGTAAAAGCTGGAAACCTGTTACTGATTTGTATTACGGATCTAATGGCATTACCGACTGTGCAATCCTTGACAATTCTTATTATCTTCTTAATCCCTTTGATGGACCGGGTATACTCAAACTCAATAAGCATGATCACGAAATAATTGAGATGCCAAGAATAGAGGAATTTGGAGGAACCATATTTAATCTCGAAACACTTGATTTTGACTATGATAATTCGAATATCGCATATGGTAAAACCGGTAGCCCATGGGCTCTGGGCCTTGTTAAATCCGAGGATGGTATGAAAACCTGGAAAAAAATGGACCGAGATATAATCGCATCCTCACCAACTATCGTATTAACAAGCCCCGAAGACGCTAACACCATATTTACCTCAGGAAACGTAATACAGGAATCCTACTGCACTCGTGATGGTGGTCAGACGTGGGAACCGTTTACTTCAGTAACTGCAGGCGATGAAGTAGTTATTGATCCTCATAATCCAAGCCATATATTACTTGTAGACGAGATGACTAATATGTTCGAGTCCCATGATTCAGGAAAAACTTTCACCAAGATCGCCCAAGATTTTTCGTCAGCTAAAATACTGGATTTCGAAATAGCAGATGACAATAGGATCTATGTATCTAATATGGGTGTAGGAATTTCTTTTCTTGGAGATCACGGTGAGTGGCAATATCTCACCAATTCTCCTGATTATGCCTATGATATAGAGATCGATCCTGATGATAGTTCTGTTTTGTATGCTACGTACTCTCCAAAGATATTTGAGGATCATTCATCTATATGGAGATATTCCAGACACCAAGCGGAAAATTCTGGATGGACAGAATTATTAAGGGTAGATAACTCAAAAGGTATTGCCTGGCTGGAATTTGATCCATCTAATTCAAACAGGCTATACGCAGGGGTTATCGGAGATAAAGGTGCAATATATATCAGTGAAGATAAAGGGAGATCTTGGGCTGTGTTAAATGACCATTTCATAATGTGTACTGTCTGGGGGCAATCCCAGTTAGAAATTGATCCAAATGATTCTTCCGTAGCTTATGCTGCAACCTGGCTCGGTGGTACATGGAAGACAGAAAACGCCGGAGAAACCTGGACATTACTTGAAGAAGCACCCATCTCATCTACTGCTCTACGTATAAATAGGGAAAACACTGATATTGTTTACCTTGCTGACCGTTCATCTCCTACAGTTTGGAAAACTGAGGATGGTGGTGAAACCTGGGATAAAATTGGAGACTTTTCAGGTGATGGAGCATTGCTTGTCATGCGTGTCTTTTCTGATGGCGATATTGTATTTGCGTCAACATTTCATCCCTCACTCGTAGGAGGGAAATTATATAAATCTACCAATGCAGGGGGATCATGGAGGGATGTTACAGGTAACTTGCCAAAAGGGATCCTTGATATTGCGGTTGATCCAACCAATCCAGAAAACGTTTATGTAACTACCAATGTTAATGGTGTCTTCAAGTCAAATGATGGTGGTGAAAACTGGTTGAAGTTAGAAAACCATCCTTATGTCGGCGTTTATGATATAGAAATCAATTCGGATAATCCAAACATCTTATTTACTGCTGCAAGAGGTGGATCCTTACCTGCCTGGTTCACGGAGATTTCAGGAGATTTTCCAGAAGGGATAACATTCGAAGATGATGCTGGGGTCTATATGTCCAGTGACGCTGGTTTAAACTGGGAAAAAGTTCTTGTTACCAGCGCTAGCTGTAGAGTAATACGTATACATCCTGATGATCATAACATTCTTTTCGCAGCAGATCTTGTTGATGGTTTATTGATGAGCACAGACGGAGGTCAAAACTGGATTGATCTGAATTCCGGATTGGACACAAAAGTCCTGACATCTTGTGCTATTGGTAATGGCAAGATATATGTGGGAACTCAGGGATTTGGTGTATATTCCGGAGACTTCGATATTAAACAAGCTTCTGTAACATGGCAATCTGATCGAAGCAATAAACCAGTACCGGAAGTTCACAATCTACAGATAGAAGTTAATTCTGAAGATTCTAATCACATCTATGTCTCTTCATATCCTGGCGGTCTCTATACTTCTACCGATGGAGGTATGACGTTCAGGGACAGGAATGCTATTACGCCAAGTGTTGTTGTGGATTATCCTTTACAAGAAGGCTATTACTCATTGGCAATGAACCCGCATGACTCAACCAATATGTGGATAGGAACCTGGGGAAAAGGGATTTACACATCTCACAACGGTATGTTACTTAACGTCCCTTCAGGATTATTTGGCAAACACATCAGGCGTATTGAGATTAATCCCAAGAACCCAGACGAAATATATGTTGCTACGAAAGAAGGAGTTTTTATATCTGAAGACAACGGAGTCCAATGGGAAGAACTTAATGAAGGATTAGGTACTAATGACGTTTTAACTTTAAAAATTGCAGGTCTTGAGTCACAAGTCTTTGAAGATGATTTCGAGATGGTTGATGTAGATAAATGGGAAATAGAAGAAGGTTGGTCCCTCACTCAGGATAGTGGAAATAACGTGTTTGAAGGTGTTGGGCACAACTGGGCTCGCACTGGTGATAAGAATTGGAGTGATTACACTTTTCAAACGAAAATCAAGTTAATTCAAGGGGCGGTACATGTAAATTTCAGGAATTGTGATGAAGGAAGGTATTTCTTGGGATTTCATCAAGGAGGATTATCTCTCAGTAAACAATTCAACAAGTGGAAGGAATTTGCTGATCTAGGAGAAGCCCACCAACCTCATAAATTTAATCAATGGTATGATCTCAAAGTGGAAGTGAAGGGTGGCAAAATAAAGGTATATATCGACGGTGAGATAAGTATCGATTATATGGATCCGGAGCCTATATTGAACGGTTCGATAGCTTTTGAGACGTTAGAGGATTCGCATGTTTACGTTGATGATGTTCTCGTTCAACCTGATTCAACGTCTTTGGTGGTATATGCTGGAACAGCAGGATACGGATTATATAGGCTCAACCAATTAACAAATCGATGGGAGAATATGGGTGGAACACTGGGAACTGGCTTTTGGAGTCCGTGGGAAAGGCGGATGTATCAGTTCAGCTCAATTTTATTTGATCCAGATGTGCCTGGTAAAGTGTACTACGGTCATTTCCCAAGTGGATTTTTTGTGAGTAAAGATAATGGCCATGCCTGGATAGACTCAAGCCTTGGATTAGGAAATGATGGTATGTTTTCTTTAAGTATGCATCCCAATGATCATGATACACTCTTCTCTGGTACTTACAATGGGGTTGCCAGATCTACCGATGGCGGTCGAACCTGGGAATTGAAGAGTAACGGAATGCCTGATGAACAGTGGCCATACACGGTAGCTATCGACAAACAGAATCCTGATATCATGTATGCATCCACAAAAAATGGAGAAAACAAAGGTTTTTGCCATAGGAACGAATTCTGCGGTGTTGTGATGAAATCCACGGATGGGGGAGAGAATTGGTTCGAGATTATGAATGGGCTTGATGAGAGAAGTGAGTTTTATACTCTCTTAATTTATCCCTTAGACCACGAAATACTATTTCTGAGTACTAATAAAGGTGTATATATGAGTAGAAATGCTGGCGAATCATGGGAGTCAATCAATAATGGGTTACCCAGTATGAATAACCAGGTTCGAGATAACGTCGCAGATAATCTTGCATTGACACCAGATAATCAATATTTAATTCTGGGTCTTATAGATTACGGTGTATGGAAAGCTAAGTTAGTTGAACCTTGACCACATCTCATCAGAAGAGACTCAACCATGAATCACACCCATCTAATCGTATGATGTGACTACACTATTCATATACTCGACTGCAGGTCACATTAAGAGATTGCCGAAAAAGTCCCCTTTGCAGATTGTTGAAAATAAGGCTATCGCACGCGTGATACGAGGCTAAATGCATGATAAAATACAGGTAACAAATCAATAGGAGGTGCTCATGCTCAAGCCAAAATCACCTCAAGAATCATTCTACGGTAGTTATCTGTATGACCGTATCGTTCCTGTCGACCACCTGCTCCGAAAGATAAACCAGGTGGTCGATTTTTCTTTTACTGGGCAAATACTGAAGGATAAGTATAATCCTGACATTGGCAGACCGGCGGAAGACCCGGAGTTCATGCTCCGGTTGTGCTTATTACAGTATATTTATGGAGATTCTGATAGACAGGTAGTCGAAAATGCCCGGCTGAATCTGGCTTACAAGTATTTCCTTGGGCTGGCTGTTGATGCCGAGGTGCCGGATTACACCACGGTTTCTTATTTTCGAGTGCAAAGGTTAGGTGAGGAGAAGTTTCGGTTGGTGTTAGAGCAGATTGTCGGGCAATGCATCGATAAGGGACTGGAAAAAGGAAATAGGCAGATCATAGATTCTACTTCCGTTATTGCCAATATTACGCCAAGCAGCTTAACCGGACTGGTAAGGAAATGTCGGGAGAATGTACTGAAGACTATTGAAAAGCAGGATACCCGGATAGCGAAAAGGCTGGGTCTGAGAGAGCTGGCGAATGCTGAAAATGTAAAGTTTGCATCCACAGAAGAAGGACTGCGGAAAGAGGTTGAAGCTGCCGGTATGTTGCTGGATCGAGTGACGAAAGAGTTGAAAAGAAAGCGAATCAAGCCGACTGAGGAGCTCAAGAAAGACCTGGGGTTACTGGAGAAGGCGGTTGCCGACAGGGAAAAGGGTGCCAAGGATAAACTACTCAGCCCGGTGGATCCGGATGCCAGGCGGGGGAAGAAAGCAAGCACTACCTGGTCGGGTTACAAGGCACATATCGTTATGGAGGAAGAGACAGGTATCATTACCGGAGTAGAGACCACCCCGGCTAATGAGACCGATGGCAGCCAGCTTAAACCATTGCTCGAAGAGCAAGAAAAAGCCCACTCTCTTCAACCGAAAGAAGTCACTGCTGATAAAGCGTACGACTGGGGAGAAAACCTGGAGTCACTGGCCAACCACAATACTATCGCCAATATCGTTCTCTCACAGTTAGTAAACCACCGGAATGCCGGTTATT